>NZ_JADP01000024.1:0-91170 GCF_000518445.1 Shewanella sp. 38A_GOM-205m
CGCCGTGCAACTTCGGCAATCGGTTCGTTGCGGAAAAACGCCATTCCAACAATAAGCCAAAGAACCATATCACTCGGTAAGCGACGTCGACGAATCGTCGCTTTATCGGAAAGTGTTGCCGCTTTAGCAATCCACTCGTCAGGAATATGCTCGGAGAAGGTGGTTAGCTGAGCGACATCAACAGGACTCTCTTCAAGAAAGTCGGCAAAGCAGTTTTGAATAGACATAAAAAATCGGAAACCTATAAACAGGTTTCCGATTGTCTCTCATCAGAAGGATCGGTCAACCGATCCTTATCTGATCTACGTTGCGGCACATAGGCCGGGCTTTGAGGTGACAGGCGAATTACTCGGCCTGTTTTCGCAGTTTGCGTTCTTCGCGCTCACGCTTACTGAACATGCGCTCTACCACCACGAAGAAGAGTGGGATAAAGAAGATACCCAGGAAGGTCGAGCTGATCATACCGCCCAGTACCCCGGTACCAATGGCGTTCTGACTGCCTGAACCCACGCCGGTACTGACGGCCAGTGGCACAACCCCGAGGCCGAATGCCAGCGAGGTCATCAGAATTGGCCGCAGACGTACCCGCACCGCGTGCAGTGTCGCGTCAATCAGCTTGGCACCCTGCTCATAGTATTCCTTGGCGAATTCCACGATCAGAATGGCGTTCTTGGTCGCCAGACCCACAGTAGTCAACAGACCCACTTGGAAGAACACGTCGTTTGGCAGGCCGCGGCCATTCATGGCGATCAGGGCACCGATAATACCCAGAGGCACCACCAGAATTACCGCGAAAGGCACAGACCAGCTTTCATACAGGGCCGCCAGTACCAGGAATACCACCAGAATCGACAGCGCGTAGAGCGCAGGCGCCTGGTTGCCTGACAGACGTTCCTCATAGGAGAGGCCGTTCCATTCGATACCAAAGCCAGGAGGCAGTTGGTCAACCATGCCTTCCATGATGTTCATCGCTTCACCGGTACTGAAGCCTGGAACCGTCGCACCCTGGATATTCATCGCCGGCAGGCCGTTGAAGCGTTCCAGACGTGGTGAACCATACTCCCAGCTGCCGGTGGCAAAGGCTGAGAAGGGCACCATGTCTCCCTGGGTGTTACGCACATACCAGGAGTCCAGATCTTCAGGTTGCATCCGATACTTGGCATCGGCTTGAACATAAACCTTCTTCACCCGACCACGGTCGATGAAGTCATTGACATAGGAGCCACCCCAAGCGGCAGAAAGCACGTTGTTGACATCACCTATGTTGACACTCAGCGCACGCAGCTTGGCATGATCTATGTGTAGCTGATACATGGGCGCATCTTCCTGACCATTGGGGCGTACGCCCACCAGGTTGGGATTCTGAGCCGCCATGCCCAGCAGTTGGTTACGGGCCTGAACCAGCTTTTCATGTCCTTGACCATTCTTATCCTGCAGGAAGAGGTCAAAACCGTTGGCCGTACCCAGCTCAATTACCGCAGGTGGTACGAAGGCAAACACAAAGGCTTCTTTCATCTGGCTGAACACCGCCATGGCGCGGCCGGCAACCGCCTGAACATCGCTGCCAGGAGCAGTACGCTCAGACCAGTCTTTCAGTCCAACGAAGGCGATACCCATGTTCTGACCCTGACCGGCGAAACTGAAGCCTGCCACACTCAGAACTGATTTGACGTTTTCGTCTGCCAGGAATTGATCCGAGACCTTCTCCAATACCTTCAGGGTACTTTCCTGGGTGGCGTTGGTTGGCAGAATCGCCTGGGTAAACAGAATGCCCTGATCTTCGTCCGGCAAGAAGGCGGTTGGCATGCGGATAAAGATCCAGCCTACGGCCACAACCAGCGCCAGATAGATGGCACTCATACGTACCGAACGTTTGATGATGCCGGCAACAGTACCTTCGTACTTACCCGTCATGCGCTCGAAGTTGCGGTTAAACCAACCGAAGAAACCGGTTTCGGCGTGGGTATGCCCTTTCTTCAGCGGTTTGAGCATAGTGGCACAGAGCGCCGGAGTCAGTACGATTGCCACCAATACCGACAAGGCCATCGCCGATACGATAGTGATGGAGAACTGACGATAAATAACCCCGGTAGAACCCGACATGAAGGCCATAGGTACAAACACAGCTGACAGTGTCAGACCGATACCCACCAGTGCGCCGGTGATCTGGCCCATGGACTTCCTGGTCGCTTCCTTGGGACTAAGGCCCTCTTCCGACATTACCCGTTCAACGTTCTCCACCACCACAATGGCGTCATCCACCAAGAGACCGATAGCCAGTACCATGGCGAACATGGTTAGGGTGTTGATCGAGAATCCGGTGAAGGACAGGATGGCGAAGGTACCCAGCAAAACCACAGGCACGGCGATCGTTGGGATCAAGGTGGCGCGGAAGTTTTGCAGGAACAGATACATGATGACGAACACCAGTACCACGGCTTCCAGCAGAGTATGAACCACACCTTCGATAGAGTTCTTCACGAAGGGGGTTGTGTCATAGGGATACACCACCTGCATGCCGGCCGGGAAGAAGGGACGCATCTCTTCGACTTTGGCGCGAACAGCTTCGGCAGTATCCAACGCGTTGGCACCGGTAGCCAGCTTGATTGCCAGACCTGTAGCGGGGCGACCGTTATAGAGTGACTCAATGGCGTAACTCTCGGAACCCAGCTCAACCTTGGCAACATCGCCCAGATAGACGTTGGCGCCCGAGGCGTTGGACTTGAGGATGATGTTACGGAATTCCTCAGGCGTCTGCAAACGGCTCTGGGCCGAAATAGTCGCATTCAACTCTTGGCCTTGAACCGCAGGGGCACCACCCAACTGACCGGCAGAAACCTGGGCGTTTTGTTCTCTGATCGCGGCGATCACGTCCAGAGTTGTCAGGTTGTAGTTGGTCAGCTTCAGAGGATCGACCCAGATACGCATTGAGTACTGGGCACCGAACAGGGTGGTTTCACCCACACCGGGCACACGACTCATGGGGTCCTGAACGTTGGAACCTACGTAATCGGCGAGGTCGGCCTTGGTCATGGAGCCGTCTTCAGAAATAAAGGCGACTACCATCAGGAAGCCGGAGCTGGATTTGTTAACCCGGACACCTTGAGCCGTTACTTCCTGAGGCAGCAGGGCCATGGCGGCCTGCAGCTTGTTCTGAACCTGAACCTGGGCGATGTCGGGATCCGCTTCGGCGTTAAAGGTCAGAGTGATTTCGGCGTTACCGAAGCTGTCACTGGTGGACTTGATATAGCGCAGGTGGTCTAGACCTGTCATGCGCTGTTCAATCACCTGGGTCACAGAGTCTTCAACAGTTTTGGCCGACGCACCTGGATAGTTGGCAGCAACCACAATGGTTGGCGGCGCAATATCCGGGTACTGGGAAACCGGCAGGGCCTTAATGGCCAGGACACCTGCCAGCATGATAATAATCGCGATCACCCATGCGAAGATGGGGCGATCGATAAAGAAACGTGCCATAACTTCCGCCCTGTTATTACTGGTTTGCTGTCATGGGTTTAGCCGTCACTGGCATGCCTGGACGGATTTTCTGCAGCCCTTCGACAATCAGTTTGTCACCAGGCTTGAGGCCATCGGTAACCCGCCACTGGTGATTGATGACATCGGCAGTCTTGATAACCCGAGCTTCCACCTTGTTTTCGGCGCCAACCAACATGGCCACAGCTTCACCCTTTGGATTACGGCTGATAGCCTTTTGCGGTACCAGAATGGCTTGAGGATCGACACCTGTGTTGAGAATGGCGCGAACATACATACCTGGCAGCAGGGTGTGATCCGGGTTCGGGAACTCGGCTCTCAGAGTCACAGAACCTGTGCTCTGATCGACACTGACTTCGGCAAACTGTAAGCGGCCCTTGTGATCATAAGTCGAGCCATCTTCCAGCAGCAGAGTCACTTCAGCATCATCGGAAGCCTGCAGTTTACCGGCTTTCAACATGCTTTTGAGACGCAGCATCTGGGTGCTGGACTGAACGATATCCACATTGATGGGATCCAATTGCTGGATAGTCGCCAGAGGTTGAGCCTGGTTGGCGGTCACCAGAGCACCGGCAGTAACGCTGGACTTACCGATACGGCCGGAGATAGGCGCCTGTACTTCGGTATAGTTGACGTTAATGGTTGCAGTATTGATGGCCGCCTTGGCCACTTCCACCGCCGCCAGCGCTTCTTTATAGGAAGCATCTGCCTTGTCGTACTCTTCTTTACTTATGTACTTGGTCTTGACCAGTTCCTGGTAACGGGCCTGAGTTGCCTTGGCAGACGCCAGAGCCGCTTCGGCACGGGCCAGATCGGCTCTGGCACTCTGCAAAGACGCCTCATAAGTAGAAGGGTCTATCTGATACAGTGACTCACCCTGCTTCACATCTCCACCTTCGGTAA
Organism: Shewanella sp. 38A_GOM-205m; assembly: GCF_000518445.1. Lineage (NCBI taxonomy): Bacteria > Pseudomonadati > Pseudomonadota > Gammaproteobacteria > Alteromonadales > Shewanellaceae > Shewanella > Shewanella sp. 38A_GOM-205m. The sequence goes on from NZ_JADP01000024.1 coordinate 4,399, forward strand.
AGCTGCGCTTCAGAATGATGCCGTTGACCTGAGGCCGAACTTCGGCTTCAAGGAAAGCTACGCTGCGCCCAGGCAGTTGCACTTGCAGTGCCTGCGGAGCCGACTTGACTTCGAGGACACTGACTTCCATAGCGGGGGCCGCCTGATTGCTTTTGGCTTTTTCAGCTTCCGACCCACAGGCCGTCATCCATAACGCCATACTTACAACTGAGGCAACTTTTAATACATGCCGCATGATAACTCCTAATCAGTATCTGCTTGCCGGGAAGGAAAAATGTCTTGTACGACAGGCTTCCTGGCGCAGTTAGCCAGCAAAATTTTCGAACCCATATTTATCGCACAAGCATTCTGTATCAACAAGCTACAGGATAAGCGAAAAGTGTAAATGAATGAAAATTTTTTAATCAATAAACGACACTATTGCCATTTATTTACATTTAGTTGTGAGATTTATGAATTCAACAACTTATGTATCCAAATCCCGTTTTTGCCCGTTGGGGAGAGATTCTGTTTTTGCCCTGGAGGCAGAGAGTTCTTTCCCAACGATAGCAAGCGTTTTATGGTTGAGCGAACCAAGGCAAAACTGCATAAATTTCTCTGCGTCATGCTGGATCCTCCACCGCGAGGCGAGTATTCTACTACTGTCACTATAATTTTATTAGTCACATAGAAATAAACCCACTGTCCCACAGGTGCAACAATAAATGGATCTAAACAGGGTACAAATATTTGCTCAAGTTGTTGAGCAGGGTAGTTTTACCGGCGCGGCCAAGGCGTTGGGGCTTACCAAGACCACCGTCAGTCGTAAAGTCGCCGAATTGGAGAAGGCGACCGGTGTTCAGCTACTGTTCAGAACCACCCGGGCATTGAGGTTAACCGAGGCTGGCGCCGAGTATTACAACAAGATCACCAAGATACTGGTAGACCTGGAAAATGCCGAGGCGCAGCTCAGTGCCAACCAGCAGCGGGTCAAGGGTAACCTAAGGGTGGTCTGCCCGATCGAGATGGGGCAGCTATTTCTCGGCCCGGTATTTGCCCGCTTTCTTGAGGCCTACCCGGATATCACCATAGAAGCTGAGCTGACTAATCGCAAGGTGGACATGGTTGAAGAAGGAATAGACATACTGTTCCACCTGTGTGGCATCGAAGATTCACGCCTGCAGCATTACCAACTGGTGAAGACCAGCACCACCCTGATGGCCAGTCCGGAATACCTTAAACGCCACGGTACTCCGCAGACCCCGGATGATCTTTGGCATCACAAGGGCATAGAACAGGGGGGGATCCAGCTCATCAATGATGGTTGCTGGAAGATTTTCGATGGTAAGGAGTGGCAGGTGATCACTCCGGAGGTACAGCTCAAGGTCAACAATATTACCTTGGCCCGGGAAGCGGCCATTGCCGGTTTGGGGATCACTTGTCTGCCTCCCATGATCGCCGATGAAGCCTTGCAAAAGGGGGAGTTGGTAGCCGTGTTGGAAGACTTTCCCATGGAACACAACACCCTGTTGCTGTCTTATCCCAAACGGGCCTACTTACCTCGTAAATACATAATATTTATTGATTTTATCTATCAGGCCTTGTTCGGTTACTGGGGCAACATGCTGCTGGAGATCCCCGAGTATGTGAAGCGCCCCGAAGGCTTCGAATAAGCCGTTATGACTGCGGCGTTGCCGCAGTCATTCATAATTGTTCACATTCATTCCTCCATGGTTCATTCATCTAGATAACCCTGTTCACAACTTCTTCTTACTATCCGGGCTAACAATAATCATGCTCTGGTGGATAAAGATGAACCCAACTCATAAGCTGTTTTTATCAGGTTTGCTGCTGTGCAGCAGTTCTATGGCTCTGGCAGACGAAGCTCCCCGTTTCGCCGGTGGCAGTTTTGCCGGCAATCTGACCTTTGCCTCTGACTATGTGTTCCGTGGCGAATCGGAAACCCTGGATGGCGATGTGCCTGTAGTCCAGGGCACATTCAGCTGGAACCATGACGCCGGTTGGTACGCCGGGGTATTTGCCTCCAACATCAAGTTTGCCGACCCCAACCTTGAGATAGTCACAGCGCCTTTCATCGGCAAGAGTGGTGAGTTGGGTGATTCAGGTTTCACTTATGATGTCATGCTGTTCTCTTATCTCTATCCGGGCGCGTCCTACTCCAACTACACAGAACTGTGGCTGAAACTCGGCAAGTCTTTCGGTCGGGCCCATCTGCAACTGGAAGTGACGCCGACTGTGGATGACTGGTTCGGTGTCGATGGTTGGCACGGGGTCAACTATGCCCTGCACCCCAGTTACAGTTTCGAGAACGGTATCAAGGTTTCCGGTTCTGTCGGTTATCAGGACCTGAACGGCAATGGTGCTGAGGGATGGGGACACTGGAACTTGGGGGTAAGTAAGGAGTTCTATGGTTTCAACCTGGATCTGCGCTACCACGGCAGTACAGTTGAATCAGACCACAAGGTTTATGGTACCCAGACAGAGATCTTCGATGACAGATTGGTAATAGGTATCAGCAAAGCGTTTTAAGAACTGCTTCCCTGCAGTCTTTGTGAGTACGCCGGTTGGCGTACTCTTTTTTAGGTAAGGTACGAACAAGCCCCATCTGTGCTCTGCGTCGGCTAACAGGTCTGGATGTAAGGCGTGGTTTGCAGGAATGGACTAAGTCCTTTGCAAGATTTCCTTAGTACATGCTCTTTTCAAGATAGAGACGGTTGTCGGCAATATGTCCAGGCTCGGCGCGGAAGTCCACCACTTGATACTGATGGCTGATCAGCATATTCAACATAGAGCGGAACTGGTTGCGGGTCTTGACCTGGATCTGCTTATAGCCGGCCTGGGTGGCCCAGCGTTCCTGAGCCTCAAGCATGCTGCGTGCCAGTCCCAGACTGCGATAATCGGGTAATACACCGCCCAGCCAACTGTAAAAACACTGCTCATCCAGAGCATAACCCAGCTTGAATCCCGCCAGCTCACCTTCCACAAAGGCCAACAACAACAAACAGGCATTGCCTGTCAGTCGACGCTCGAACTCCTGCTTTTGGTAGCCGGAATCAAACTCGGGGATCTGGGCACTCAAGGCCATGATCTCATCGATCTGTTGCTGATCTATTTCAGTAATAGCTTTGATTTCAATGGAGTACATCATCATTCTCTCAACGGACCGCAAAATGTCACAGGTTGCGGGATAAAAACTGGCCAAAATTATAACAGGTCTGGCCAGTTGAATGCATCAGGAGAATTGCTGCTGGTTTTCCGTCTGTAAGATCTTGTCCTGAAGTACCCGCAGCAGCACGCCATAGGCCGGCAGGAACAGCCCCAGACTGACCAACAGCTTGAAGCCGTAATCCACGGCGGCGATTTCCGGCCAGTTGGCGGCCATGAAGGGGTCGCTGGAGGCGAAGAAGGCGATACTGAAGAACACCAGAGTATCCACCAGGTTGCCCACCAGGGTTGAGGCTGCCGGTGCGACCCACCAGGCACACTGGCGGCGAATTCTGGCAAACACTGCGATATCCATCAGCTGGCCCACCAGATAGGCGGCGAAACTGGCAAAGGCGATACGGAATACAAAGGTATTGAAGTCCGACAGGGCGCTCAGCCCCTGAAAATCACCCTGATGAAACAGTGCGCCCATGGCATAGGAGATCACCAATGCCGGCAGCATGGCCTTGAAGATGATCTGCCGGGCGGCGGCCTGGCCGAATATCCGTACCGTTAGATCAGTTGCCAGATAGACGAAAGGAAAGCTGAAGGCACCCCAGGTTGTGTGGAAGCCGAATAGCTGAAATGGGAGCTGTACCAGATAGTTACTGGCACTGATAATAAGGATGTGAAAACTGACCAAGAGGATCAGTGCGCGTTTGAGCTGCGCGCCGGTTAACATTAACATATTGTGACCTTTTTAGTTGGCTGGGCGGGGTGAGGGAACCCGCATCTTCGGTTCGACCGAAAGGGCGCACATTATAGTGCCCATAATCCGGCTGACAAGGGGGAAGCGTAAAAAATGTCCAGTCCATCTCAAGCTACTCTACACTGAAAAGGAAGACAGGAGAGTAAAATGAATCGAATCTGCTGCCTGCTGCTGGCCTTGCTGACTTTTGTTTGGCCGGCCATTGCCGAACCGACCAAGATCCAGATAGCTACCGCCAGTTGGGGCGGTTATACCGAAACCAATGGCGAAGGCTATTATTTTGAGCTGTTGCGAAGGGTCTTTCCCGAGCCGGAATGGCAACTGGAAATCCAGTTTGTTCCCTTTCCCCGTTCCCTCTACATGCTGGAGCGTGAACAGGTGGACATGGTGTTGGGGCTCTATCTGGGGGATATCTCCAAGGGGATTTACAGTGCCAAAAAGGTAGAAACCGAGGTGATAGATGCCGCGGTGACCCCTGAGCTGGCCAGTGTTTGGCAAGGAATGGACTCACTGACCCATCGCAGGGTTCAGGCTCTGATCGCCTATCGCTTTTTTACCTTGACCCAGGTACCCATGCACTATCAGGAAAACAGTAGCCTGCTGGAAATGCTGCGCAAGGTGAATGAAGGAAAAATCGATGCCGTGCTCGACTATAAGCCGGACATCTTGCCGCTGTTGCCACAGTTGGAACAGCCCAGAAGATTGGTGCTTATTGAGGATGTGCTACGGGCAGATGTTTATTTTGCCTTCGCCAATAATCCCAAAGGGCTCGAGCTGAAGGCCTTGTTCGACCAAGGCTTTGAACAGTTGGAGCGTTCCGGGGAATTGGCGGAGATTAAACAGCAGAGCCTGGAGCAGTTGCAACTGAGGATACAGGAACAGCCATCACCCTAGAAATCCAGCAGAATCGACATTATGGTGGCGAGCTTGTTTTCCAGCTCCTGCCATTCGGCTTCCGGGTCTGAGCCTGCGACTATACCGGCGCCGGCAAACAGATTGATGCAGCCGGGCTCCAGCAGGGCGCAGCGGATGGCTACCGCAAATTCACTCTCATATTTATTCAGATAACCGCAGGCCCCGGCATACCAGCCGCGCATATAACCTTCCCGTTGGCGCAGAAAACTGATGGCCGATTCCCGTGGCAGGCCGCCGACGGCCGGTGTCGGGTGCAAGGCCTGCAGCAGTTGAAAATCTTTTACCCCGTGCCGTAGCTCGGCGCGAATCGATCTGTGCAGATGCTGAATATGGTTGAGTTTGAAGATGGTTGGTGTCTCATCGGCACCAACATAGCGGCTCAGCGGAGTCAGAGCCTTGACAATATGCTCCCTGACCAGCTGATTTTCATGGCTGTTTTTGCTGTCATCCAATAGCTGCTGTGCCAGCAGTTCATCCTCTTCCGGGCTTAGGCCGCGAATGGTAGTGCCCGCCAGTGCTTCGGTATACAGCTCCTGCTGATGGCGGCGATAGAGACGCTCGGGCGAACAGGAGATAAAGCTGCGCTCGGGGCTGAATTCGAAGCCGAATTGAAAACTGTTGGGGTTGCGCCCTTGCCAACTGGCCAACACCTGCCAGGGATCCGGAGTGTCTTTCACTTGCAGCTGAGTCAGGCGCGACAGCACTACTTTGGGGGTGTCCTGGTTGAATCTGGGGGCAGTCACCTGTTCCACCAGTGTCTTCCAGCGTGGATAGTCGGGCCTGTCATTGCGTGACAGCTGTTCTGTCTTGGTCGGTGGCGTCATGGGGCGGGCCGGAACCAAGGCATCCAGCGCGGCTTGTGCCTGGGCTATTTCCGCTTGCCTGTCAGCCTGGCCCAGATTCAGGTTAACCAAGAGGCGGAAATGATCTGAACTGCGTCTCAGCTCTATTCTGGGTAACAGGAATCTGGCGCGGCCAAACTCGGGCCAGGAGGCGATTTCGCGGTCGAAGGCGACGCCGCCGTAGTAGCGGATCTCCTGATTACTGGAGTAGGCGCGCTGCTTTTCATAAATTTCGGCCAGGGCCTCGTCTGTAACTTCATCTTCGAAGCGGAAATCCAGACAGCAGCCGATGGCGGCAACCTCCTCGAGTCTGTCTCTTCCTTGCCAATAAATTCTGGGATAGCTGGGTTGGGAAGCCAGCCAGGAGATCAGTGGAATTGCCTGTACCTCGGCGGCCAATTGGACAATAGGCTCTGCTGGCGTCAGCTTGGCCAGTTGACACAGCTTGTCTTTGAGTGACGAAATGGCCTTAGGCAGGGTAAGTGCAGACAAGGGGAGCTCCGAACATCCGAACAAAGGGATCCGGAAGCAGAAAGCGTCCGGCTAACAGTATCTTTAACACAAACTAAAGTTCCACACCTTGAGTGTCAAGCCGTCGAACGGGCCTGTGTGACGTGTAGCATGATCCCATTAATCAGCTTAGGTTAATGTGACACGAGTGGACATTTTTGCTCGGCAAATTGTCTTGATGGGACAATCTGTCCGCGACAGACTCTGTTATCTACTCCCTTTGTATTAATTTGTCGATCTGTATTGGTTTTTACCGTCACTGAGCTTGTAGCTTTTTTGGGCGGCGCCAGAATAGCCCGGATAATCCCAATCAGAAATGACAGAAGAGCCTTATGTCCCATATCCCGGTAAAACTCTCTGCCCTCGCACTGGCGTTGGGCTGTGCCATGCAGGCCAATGCGGCCTCTATCGAACGCGATCCACTGGTCAACAATGCAATGGACGTCATAGTGGTGCACGGTGAGCGTGCCAACGCCACTGAAGTTGCCACTACAAGTTGGAGCATTTCCGAAGATGAAATCAAGGCCTTGGGTGCCCAAAGCCTGGATGAAGTGCTGAAAAATGTTCCCGGTGTTTACGTACGTTACGGCGGCGAGGGTACGCCAAGGGTGGATATCCGTGGTTTCAAAACCCGCCATGTGACCCTGTTGGTCAACGGTGTACCGGCCAACAGTGCCGATGATGGTCAGTTTGATCCCAGCGTGATCCCAACCAGCCAGATTTCCAGAGTCGAAGTCTCCGTTGGCCCAACTTCAGTACTCTATGGCCCAGGCGGCGCCGGTGGTGTTATCAACATCATCACCAAGCGTGGCGACAGCGCCCCGGCTGTATCCGGTAACCTGGAATTGTCCAAGGACGATACCTTCAAGGGTGATATCAGTGCCGCCGGCTCGGGCGACAACTGGCAGGGACTCATCAGTGCGGGTTATCAGCACACTGATGGTTTCCCCATGTCTTCTGACTATCAAGTCACTGAATATCAAGATAAATACCAGCGCAACAACGCAGATAAAGAGCTGACCAATCTGTACGCCCAAGGCAGCTATTGGCTCAGTGACAATACTCAACTCATTGCCAATATGGCGCTGCGTTCAGGCGAGTGGGGCAAGCCACCAAGAGATGGCAGCGGCAGCGGCCGGGTGAAGTTTGAGCGTGTCGATGACTATGATTCACAGACTTTCCAGCTGGGTCTGGCACATAAGTTCAATGATACTTTCACTTTCCGGGGTTTTGGGTATCACAACCAGAGCGACACCTATGAAACTGTGTACGGCGACAACAGCTACGCTGAGCTGACCCAGGCTCAGGACGGCCGCTCCAAAGTACAGGGGGCAAACCTGCAGCTGATCACCGACTTCGACACCGCGGGTATCCTGACCACCTCTGTAATTGCTGAAAAGCAGAGCTGGGAAGCGGTAGCCGAAAGCTTCGGTTCCTCCAAGTCCGGCAGCAGCAAGGTTGCAGCAGCCAAGGGCTCAGGTGGTGGTACTGGTTCAGGCGGCGGTAACGGCTCAGGTGGTGGTACTGGTTCAGGCGGCGGCAACGGCTCTGGCGGTGGTACAGGTTCTGGGGGCGGTAATGGCTCAGGTGGTGGCAGCGGTGAGTCTTTCGATGATTCGGCCTGGGTTTATACTGCGGCGGCCGAGTATCAGTTCCAGTCGGAAGGCGATTGGGGCTTTACTCTGGGCGGCGCTTACCACGATATGGACAAGACCGAAGGCAACGAGAACGATTACTCGGCGCTGGCCTCAGGTTTCTGGCAAGCGGCTGACGATACCCGCCTGAGCCTGAGTGTGGCTCGGAAGGTGCGTTTCCCATCCATGCGCAACCTGTACTCCCTGTCTTCAGGCAATCAGGAACTGGAGACGGAAATCTCCAAGCATGTTGAGTTGGGACTGGAGCAAGGCCTGGGTATGAATACCGAGCTGCAACTCTATCTCTATCACACAGATGCCGATGATTACATTGCCAAAGATGCCAGTGGCATGTATCAGAACATGGGCAACTATCGCTTCCAGGGTTTGGATACTGTGCTGTCCAATAACAGCATAGAGAATCTGGATCTGAGTCTGAGTTACAGCTATCTGCATGCCGAAGACAGAGACAGCAGCACAGGTTTTGATGGTCTGGACTATCGTCCCAAGCACCAGCTGCGCTTCCAACTGGGTTACAAGCTGCCTACCGAGACCCGAATCCACCTGAATGTGGAACGCATCATGGATCAGAACTACTACGAGCAGGAGAAGATCGGCGGTCAGAAGGTGTGGCAGGAGAAATCACTGGATGATTACACCCTGGTAGACATCAATCTGGTACAGCCTTTGCTTAAAGATAAGCTAGAGCTCTATTTACGAGCCACCAACCTGCTGGACGAGAACTACTATCAGAGCGATTCTCTGCCTCAGGCAGGTAGACAAGTCTTTGTTGGGATTAACTGGCAGATCTGATAATGCGCTTACTCGAACTCGAAGGGATCAATTTCAATCATGGCTGTTTGCAGCCCTTGATATTGAGGGATCTGGATCTAAAAATAGAATCCGGCTCCTGCCACTGCATCAGTGGTCCCACGGGTTCGGGTAAATCCAGTCTGCTGGCCTTACTTGCCGGGTTGCAACGGCGTCCCTGTGAAGGTGGCATTTTCCGCCGTCAGGGGTTGTTGGTGGGCCTGGTGATGCAAGATCCCCAGGTGCAGATACTGCGCCAGACAGTCGGGGCCGAAGTGGCCTTTGCCTTGGAAAACCTCGGTGTGCCCAGCGGCCAGATGATCTCCAGAGTGCAGCATGCATTGCGCCGGGTGGGGTTGTTTGTCTCGCTGGAAACTCAAGTCAGCAAGCTGTCTCTCGGACAGAAATATCGCCTGATGATCGCTGCCCAGTTGGTGAGTGAGCCGGCGGTACTGCTGTTGGATGAACCTTGGGCGCAGTTGGATGACGCCGGTGTCGATGAACTGCTGGCAGTAATCCGTAACCTGCTGGCTGAAGGTATGGCTGTGGTACTGGTGGAGCATAATCCCCAGGCTTTTGCCTCGGTTGTTGAACACTTCTGGTACCTGGACCAAGGGCGCCTGCTATCCGGCAGTTACCGGGTCGAATCCGCCAGCCATTTGAAACACCTGGAGCCGGACCGAAGTCGGGAACTGGTCAGTGCCACTTCATTTGAATTTCGTTATCAGGGGCATTCGCCCCTGTTTGTGTGTCAGCAGGGCCTGTCTTTGGGCGCCGGTGAGCTGGTTACTCTGGTGGGTAACAACGGCTCGGGTAAGAGCAGCCTGCTGAAGGCGATAGCCGGTATTCAACCCGCAGTGGCATCAATGCCACTGCGGGTCTTTGGCCGTAAGCCCAAGCCAGGTGTTTATGGTCCCATGCTGGGCCTGTTGATGCAGCGCCCCAACCGTCAGTTGTTTGAAGCCACAGTCATAGAGGAGATGCAGTTCAGCCTGCGCCGCTTCGACCTGCCGCTGTCCCGGGCCGAGAGCCTGCTTGAGCAGCTCGATTTGCTGCATCTTGCTCAAAGCTCGCCCCACACGCTTTCCTATGGGCAGCAGCACTTGATTGCCCTGGCCTCTATCGCTTGTTTAACCCCCAGCTTGATGCTGTTGGACGACCCCTTGGCGGGGTTGGATGGCAAGCATCTGGGGCAGCTTTGGCAGATACTCAACTATCTGCGGGAACAGGGTGGCAGCATAGTGATTGCCAGCCACAGACCCCTGCCGGGCTTACCTTGTAGTCAGCTGTGGCAGTTGCAACAAGGCCAACTGGAAATCGAGTTTGCCCCAAAGGAGGTTGCCTGTGTGGGCTAAAGGACGGCGCCACGGCCGTGCTTCTCCCAAGGGGCTGGATTTAGGTTTGTGGGGCAGTGCCACAGCCTTGTTCTTGGTAGTGACTCTATCATCGGCAGCCTTTCTCCTGCCTCAGGCGCAGCTTCCTTGGCTGGCGGCCATTAATCTGATCTTGGTGGTTCATGGCATGCTGCAGCGCGGTGCCATAGGCGGGGTAATCCGCTTTGTTCTGCTGCAACTCGGTTTTACTTTGGGGCTGTATGCACTGATGCATGGTGGCGAGCAGCTGGGACAAGGTACCTTGGCTGTAGCCCGTATCACCCTGGCGCTGCTGCCGGGATGGTGGCTATCGGTTACCGTGCGCCCGGAACGGATCGGTGAGGTATTATGCCTGGTCATGCCGGCTAAATGGGCCTTTGTGGTGGCCGCTTCTATAGGTCTGCTGCCCTTTATGACCCAGGAGATCGCCGAGATCTACCAACTGCAGCGGCTGCGGGGAGCGCGAATTGCGCCCAAGCAACTGCTCAACCCCCGCAACTGGCCTGAACTGGCCTACTGTGTGTTATTTCCCCTCTTGATCCAACTGCTTAAATTGGCCAAACAGATGGCGCTTGCCGCCAAGAGTCGCCACTTTGGCCACACTTCCAAGCCGACCCATTGGCAGGACAACCGGAGTGAACATGGCAACAAATAAAATCAAAGGATTTCAATTGCAGGATGCGCTCTTCATCGGCTTTTGTGCCACCTTATTGGTGGCAGTCAAGAGTATGCTCAGGCTGAAACTCGGCTTGTCGGGACATTCTATGTTGCTGATGAGCTTTTTCTATCTCACCTGTTACGGCATTGTCGGACGCATGGGCGCCATGACAGCTTGCGGCGCCTTGGCCGGAGTGGTTGCCATGACCTTGGGCGTGGGCAAAGGCGGCCCGCTTATTCTGCTCAAATTCTTGGTTCCGGCTGTGTCGATGGACCTGGCGCTTTTGCTGCTGGCCAATGCTTTCAACTTGCGCTGGCGTTTCATCGCCCTGGCATTGGTGGGCTGTATCGCCTGGGCCGCTAAAGGGCTGGTAGAGGATTTGCTGGTGGGCATGAGTGAACAGGTGGCCTTGGTGCGCTTTGGTCTCAAGTGTTTGCAAGGTGGAGCCTTTGCCATAGTCGGGGCCCTGCTGGTGCCCCCCGTTTTGAGACGCCTCAAGGCTCACGATCTCCTCCACAAAGATACCCAGACAGATTGATTAAGGTTTATTGATGAAAGATTGGCTGATTTGTATAGACGATACCGATGATATTGGCACCAAAGGCACCGGCGAGATAGCTTCCGAGATTGCTGAATTGTTGACCCAGCAATGCGGGCAAACCTCCCTGGTGACCCGGCATCAGCTCTATGTGCATCCGGATATTCCTTACACTTCCCACAATAGTGCCATGTGCTTTGGTTATCGTGGCGAGCTTACTTTAGAGACGATACGTGAGGTGGCCATAGCTCATCTTCTCAGGGAATCAGCCAGCGCCGCCGACCCTGGGTTGGCGCTCTTGTCTCTGGCCGATTTCAGCGGCCAGGACGCACTGATGGCTTTTGGCCGTGAGGCCAAGCAAGAGGTCAAGACCAAGGAGCAAGCCTACGGCTTGGCCGAACACTTGGGTATCAGTCTCAGCGAGCACGGCGGTACAGGGCAGGGTGTTATCGGCGCGCTGGCGGGCCTAGGGCTCAGGCTCACAGGGAATGATGGCCGAGTAAAAGGCCAACTGAAATTTGGCCAGACAGATGAAGCGGCGCCCTTCAGCGTTGCCGACATACTAAAGCGCTCTGAGCTGGATGGCGTATTGACCACAGATGGTGAGTGGTTGCAGGAAACCGACACTGTCTGGCTCAGCGGCAAGGTCAAAGCGGTGTGGGCCGAGCATAAGTTTGCCCTCCTGGTCAGCAAACGTGGCGCCGAGTGGCACAATGCCGGCAAACAGCAGCTGAAGGAGTTCTGAATGCAGCAATGGTTTGAACTAAAGCAGGGCAAACGCTTGTTTCTCGGTGGCAGCAGCAATCTGCAGGCCGCCCGAGAGGTGGCCGGCCAGTGTGTTTGTTTTGCCGAAGATGACGAAGATGAACAGATAGATGATGTCACTCGCTCCTGTTACAACTGCCAGTATCGCCGCTGGTTGAGTGAAGGCTTTCAATGTCTTGGCCCAATATCTGAATGAGATTGGCATCATAAAGACAAATTTTACCCCCTAGGATGCATAGGCATTTCCGGCTTTGGCTTCTAGAATAAGGCAAAGCCGAGTGACATTTGTTGGAGAGTCGTTAACCCCTGGCAAACGTTTTTCGGATTGAGGCCAAAAGCATTTGCCGGAGTGAAAGAATGACCGATGTGGTATCGACAGCAGCCCTTTTGAAGTTGCCCGTCACTCAATTGGGGATAGGCATGTATGTCTCGGCCATTGAGAACAACGGCCAATTGGCCGTAGCCAATGCCGGCCAGATCAGGAGCCGCCAGGCAATCACTAAACTCAGCAACAGCGGCATCCGCTTTGTCTGGGTCGATGTGGAGCGTTCCAGCGACAACTGTGGCCTGAAAAAACAACGCCCGGCCTTCAATCACCATCCCCGTAAAACCTCGGTGAACCATCAATTGGCAATAGGTCAGGCCAAACAGCTACTGACAGAAGCCAAGGGCTTGGTGCGCAAAGTCCTCAGTGAAACCTTCGAAGGCAAGGCGATAGAAGTCGAGCCGTTTGCGGCACTGGCAGACAATATGATCGAGTCGGTGATGCTCGACTCGGATGCGATGAAGTGCGTTTCTGCGTTGAGATCCAAAGATGCCTACCTGCTGGAACATTCGGTCAATGTTGCCTTCCTGCTGATCACCTTCGGTAAGTATCTCAAGCTAGATCGTGAGATGCTCAGACAGCTGGCCATCGGCGGTATTCTCCACGACATCGGCAAGATCAAGGTGGATAACAAGATACTGCACAAGCCGGGCAAGCTGACGCCGGAAGAGTTTGAGCACATGAAACTGCATCAGGCCTATGCCATCGAGATCATGGAACAGGCCAAGGGCTTGTCTCAAGTGAGCAAGGATGTGTGTCTGATGCACCATGAAAAACTCGACGGCCGTGGTTACCCAAGGGGCCTGAAAGGAGATGCATTGCCGCTGCATGGGCGTATGAGCTGTATCGTGGATATCTATGATGCCCTTACCGCCACCCGCTGCTATAAAGAGGCGATGAGCCCGGCAGCCGCCTTTAAGATTCTGCTCAGTTTGACGCCCTTTCATCTGGATGAGAGCCTGGTGTACGAATTCATCCGTTGTATCGGTGTCTATCCGGTCGGTTCATTGGTGCAACTGTCCGATGGCCGAGTGGGCATAGTCTGGGAATCCAAAGACAGAGATGTGTTGCACCCCATAGTCAAGTGCTTCTATTCATTGAAGTTTAAGCGATATACCGATGTGACCATGGTGGATCTGCAAAAGTCGGATCTCAACATAGACAGAGGTGTATCGCCCAGCTCATTGGATGTCGACCCCAAGCCCTTCTATTGATCTGGCGGTAAACTGGGTAAACTGATGGGCCCGCCGAGTGGTGGGCCTTTTTGTTGAGTTTGTGGAGTGACCCCGATGCGCCGAATTTTACCTATCATGACCCTGTTATTGTCGCTGGCCTTGCTGATCCCCGGGGTGACTCAACCTATTTTGAGTGTCAGCGGCACGGTGGAAAAGGCCGAGCTGACCGAAGCCGGGTTGGACATGATTGCCGAAGCCGTCAGTGATGGTTCCGGACGCGACAGTGCCAGGGGAATGCTGGCGATGATTAGCGGTATGCTGGGGCTGAACAATCTTCAAGGTGAAATGGAGGTGTTCAACAAGACCCGCAGTATCTGGGGCACAGTGACCGAGCTGCATCAACACGGCAATACTCTGGTGGCGGCGCTGGTGATGCTGTTTTCCGTGATAGTGCCGGCCTGCAAGCTGGGGCTGATGCTGCTGGCTCAGGCGCCGCTGTCCAGTAAGGTGCTGCAGATCATCGACAGTATTACCGCGGCCATTGCCAAATGGTCCATGGCCGACGTATTTGTGGTGGCGCTTATCATCACCTATATGGCCGGCAACGCCTCGGCCGGCATGGGGGATTTGGTTCACACCCACGCCAGCCTGGAGTCGGGCTTCTGGTTCTTTCTCGGTTATTGCCTGTTGGCCATCGCCGGCCAGTATTGGCTCAAACCCCGTCAGTCCTGACCCAGTACGCCGTCTGTCGCTATCGGTACTATCCAATAGCGGCAGGGGTTGTGGCGGCAAACTTCCGCCAGGGTTTGCAACAGCGCCTGCTGTGACTCTTGCGGGTGCATCACCTCAAACTTGTAGAATTCCCGATAACCTTCCACCTGTTCCTTGAGATTGAAGTGGCTGTGCTCGCGGCTGAAGCCACAGATATTGATCAGGCTGAAGCCGGAGAGGTAGTCCAGCGACATCAGGGTGTCGACCACATCGTCTTTTAGATTGTGCTGCACTATCAGCACCAAGAGTTGTTTCATTGGCGTTTCTCCAGGGTTTGATACAGCAGTGGCAACAGATAGAGGGTGGTGATAGTGGAGGTGATCAGCCCGCCTATGACCACAATTGCCAGCGGCCTTTGAATTTCGGCGCCGGGCCCGGTGGCAAAGGCCAGCGGGATCAGGCCGAACATGGCGGTGGTGGCCGTCATCAGAATCGGCCGTAGTCGGCGGGCGGCCCCCTGTTCGACCCGCTCACTGAGGCTGGCAAACAGATGCCGCGACTGTTCATAGTAGCTGACCATCACCACGCCGTTGAGCACGGCTACCCCCAGCAGGGCGATAAAGCCCACTGAGGCTGGCACCGACAGGTATTCGCCCGAGATAAACAGGCTGAAGATACCGCCCATCATGGCAAAGGGGACGTTGGCCAGGATCAGCAAGGCCTTGGAGATATTGCCGAAGGTGGTGAACAGGATCAGGTTGATCAGCATCAGCGCCACGGGCACCACCAGCAACAGGTTACGGGTTGCCCGTTGCTGGTTCTCGAACTCGCCACCGAAATTCAGGCTGTAACCGCTGGGCAGAGACAGTTCAGCGGCCAGCTTGCCCTGTAGTTCTTCAACAAAGCCGACGATATCGCGGCCGCTGACATTGGTGGTGACCACGGCAAAGCGGTTGCCTTGCTCGCGCTCAATCAGTATCGGCCCTTCGCGATAGCTTATTTGCGCCAGTTCACCAAGGGGCCTGAGGCTGGCATCCGGCATTACCAATAGCCTTTGCTCCAGTTGCGGCAGGCTGTTGATACCATCTGCTGCCTGGGCGATCAGCACGGGAGTTCGCTTCTTGCCCTGGATTATCTCGGTTATGGCCAGGCCTTCCAGTTGGCTCTTGAGATAGCGGCCAAACTCATCGGCACTCATGTTGTAACTGCGGGCCAAACCCTCCTTGAGACGGAGGTTGATAAAGGGGCTGCCTTCGGTCATGGCGGTTTTGACATCCTGACTGCCGCGAGTGGCGCTGGTCAGGTGTGCCGTCTCGCTGGCCAATCTTGAAAGCGTCTCAAGATCTTCACCGAAAATTTTAATTGCCACATCGCCTATGCTGCCGGTAAGCATCTCGGAGACCCGCATCTGGATTGGTTGGGTGAAGTTGAAATTGATCCCCGGAAACTTGAGCACTTCGGTGCGTATGGCATCGATAAGCTCCTCCTTGCTGGCAAAGCGCCACTCCTCCACGGGTTTAAGTTCCATGAAGACATCTGTCTCATTCAGCCCCATGGGATCCAGCCCCAGTTCATCGGCGCCGGTGCGGGCGACCAGTTGGCGTATCTCGGGCACAGTGGCCAGTAGGTGCTGCTCTATCTGAGTATCCAGTGCCAGCGAGGCCTGCAGCGAAATCGATGGGGACTTCTCCAACTGCAGAATAATGTCACCCTCATCCAGGGTCGGCATAAAGGTTTTACCCACCTGAGTAAACAGCCCCAGGCTCAGTACCAGTGCCACCAGTGCCGTGGCGCAAAAAGCCTTACCGTGCTGTAACACCCACTGCAGACTGAGCAGGTAGCACGCCTTGAGCCAGCCGATGGCCTTGGGTTCGTTGGCCGCTTTTTCATTGACCAGATAGGAGGCCAGCACGGGGATCACCGTCAGCGACAGTGCCAGTGCCGACAGCATGGCAAACACTATGGTGATAGCCACTGGGGTGAACAGTTTGCCTTCGAGGCCGCTGAGGGTCAGTAGCGGTGAGAAGACTATGATCACTATCAGGGTGCCGGAAACCACAGGCACGGCCACATCCTTGGTGGCGCGGTAGATGAGGTGCAGCCTGGGCAGGCGTTTGCCGCCGGCAATTTGGTTGACCATGTTCTCCACCACCACCACGGAGGAGTCCACCAACATACCGATGGCGATCACCAGACCGCCGAGGCTCATCAGGTTGGCCGACAGATTGAAGTAGCGCATCAGCATAAAGGTGGCCAGTGCCGCCAGTGGCAGCGACAGTGATACCACCAGCGCAGCCCGCAAGTTGCCGAGAAACAGCGCCAGTAACAGAATAACCAACACCACGGCTTCAAACAGGGCATCTGAAATGGTGCCTATGGCTGTGCCTATCAGGTTGGCCCTGTCGTAGAACACATTCAGCTGGCTGCCTGGGGGCAGGGTCTTTTCTATCTGGGCCAGCTTTTCCCGTACCTGTTTGATGACTTGGTCGGTATTGGCATCCTTGAGGCCGACGATCAAGGCCTCTGTGGTTTCTTCACCATTACGGGTCACGGCGCCGTAGCGGCTGAGATGGCCTATTTCGACCCTGGCGAGGTCCTGCAGGCGATAGCTGCCGCCCTGATTGGTGGCAATCACCAGTTGTTGCAGGGCTTCCAGTGAGTCGATGCGCCCTTCGGTGCGAACCGTCAGGTTATCTGTGCCTAGCGTGATGCGTCCGGCGCCCGTGTTGCTGTTGTTGCTCTCGATACGGGCTATCAGTTCTTCCTGGCTGATACCGGCCTGAGCCAGGGCGACGGGATCCGGGGTGATCTGCAGTGTCTTGGCAAAACCGCCGAGAATGTTGACATCGGCGACTCCGGGCACGGTACGCAGCAGCGGCCTGACTTCCCATTCCAGCAACTGACGGCGCTCCAGCAGCGACAGCGAGGGATTCTCCAGCGAGAACATGAAGATTTCACTGAGCGGGGTGCTCATGGGGGCAACGCCGCCTTCCAGATCGGCGGGCAACTTGTCCCATACCGCCGCCAAGCGTTCACTCACCTGTTGTCTGGCCCAGTAAATATCTGTGCCTTCGTTGAAGTCCAGAGTGATGTCGGTAATTGCATACTTGCTGGTGGAACGCAGTATCGCCTGCTTGGGGATCCCCAGTAGCTCAGTCTCAACCGGTACTGTCACCTGGGCCTCTATCTCTTCGGCTGTCATGCCGGGAGCCTTGAGGATGATTTTCACCTGGGTCGGCGAGATATCCGGAAAGGCGTCCAGCGGCAGCCCCAGCCAGGAATAGGCGCCGGCGCCACAGAGCAGCAGCGCTGTTATCAGGGTAAACAGCCTTTGAGTCAGGGAAAAACGGATAATGGCACTGAGCATGCTATTCGCCCCCCAAACCCAGGAGTATGCCTTTGACGGCCGCCACTGAGTCGCTCAGTACCTCGGCACCGACCAGTGTCTCATTGGGCGCCAGGAAGTAGCTGTCGGCGCTGGCACCTATCACTTGCACGTCGGTTGGCCGCAGCTTGTTTTGGCTGTGACTCAGCACCTGGCTGCCAGTGCCCCAGGAATAGAGGCTCTGTTTGGGTACCACCAAGGCATTGATGGCCTGCAATGGGATAACCTGTAATTGCTGTCCGGGTTGCAGGCCGCAGCTTGGGGGAACGGCCTGGCTCCAGGCGTCGACAAAGCCCTGTTTGGCCAGCTGGTCCTTGCGACTTATCTGCAGTTGGCACTCTCCGGCCATCACGGCATTGACACTGTCTTTCTGGGCCAGGGGTAAACGCAGTTTAAGCCTGAGTTCGTCGGCTGGCAGTATCCCCAGCAGAGGGGCGCCGCTCATCAGCGGTTCACTGCTATCGCCGTATTGCAGCAATCCGGCCATGGGCGCGTGCAATATCAGAGTCTCAGGACTCTCCCCCGGCTTAAGCAATTCACTGAAATGCTGCAGGTGTTCATATTGCAGCAAAGCGTCGAAATACTGCCGGCTTATCTGCGACCAGGTTTCGGCACCTATGGCGCCGTTGGCCCGCAGCTTTTGATTGCGACCATAGCGTTGCTTGGCGAGCTTGAATGCCGCTTCAGCGGCGGCAAATTGCAGCTGAAAGTGGGCAATTTCGGCGCCCTTAAGTTGCACCAGCGCTTGGCCTTCATCGACCCATTCTCCTTCGGCCACCAACCAGCGTCGTTGTTGGATGGTTTCCGGTGCCGTGAGATAGAAGCTGCTGCCGGGCTGAGCCGCCAATATTGCCGGTACAGGGGCAGCCTCTATCTGTTGCACCTGGTTCACTGAGGTAAAGCTGAGTGTCAGCTTGCCTAGGTCCGCAACCGAGATTTCCTGCGCCCACAGCGGGGAGAAGAACAGTGTCGACACCAGTGTGCCAACCAGGGTTTTAGGGGTCATAGGGTAACTCCGAGCGCTTGCAGTTGTTGGGAATGCAGCTGGGCTTGTGCCAGCTGGTTGAGCGACAGCCTGGCTTGGGTATCCAGGGCCTCAAGATGGCGCCGCAGCCAGGACTCATACTGGGCTGGTCCTTGTTCGGCCGTGGTCAGCAGGGTTTGGCTGAGCTGTTTGCTCAGCTGCACGGCTTGCTCCAGCCCTTGCTGCTCTTGTTGTAGCTGGGCTTGACGACGTTTGAGTTGCTGCAACTGCAGTTGGCTCTGCAGTCGCTGCTGTTGTTGCTGTTGCTCCAGTTGCAGCCTTTGTTGCTGCAACTCGCCAAGCTGTTGCTGGCTCAGGCCGTTGCCAACAGGCAAGGGGATCTCCAGTGCCAGACCCAGAGACTGTTCATCTTGTCCCAGAGTTGCAGTGTTTTTGGCCGTGACAGACACCAGCCAAGGAGTGTCATCTCCTTCGAGTTGGGCGTTTGTGGTGAGCTGCTGACGTTGCTGCTGCAGTGCCAGCAATTGCCACATGGGATGCCCGGCTCCGGCATCATCCGGCAGTGGGGTGTCACTTTCATCCAGTGACGGCAGCTGTTGCAGTCCGGTCAGGCGTATGAGTGCCTCATTGGCTTCTTGTTGTTGTTGCTCCAGTGGGAGTTTAGTGAGCGACAACTCCAGCAGTTCTCGTTTTAGCAGCAGTACCGCAGTTGCCGGCATTTCACCACTTCGGCTCAGGGCCTGTTGCCGTTGCAGCAGTTGCTGCAGTACCTGTTGCTTGTGGCGCAGTTGCGCCAGCTCTTGCTCGGCTTGTGCCTGTTGCCACCAATACTGACGCAACATGCCAGAGAGATAGAGGCGCTGCAGTTGGCTCTGCAATTCCAGCATGCGTTCGTTAATGGGCTTGAGTTTGGCATTCTGGCGCTGCATGGCTGGCGACTGAAAAGGCAGGTTGAGCGAGAGCTCCTGCTCATAGCTGTTGTGGCTTTCCAGGCTGCCAAGGTGGCTCAAACTGATGCTTGGCAAGCCTGTCAGCCAGTCCGAGCTGTGATATATTGGAGCCAATTGTGCCGAAGATGTGTGCAGCCTGTTTTGACTCAGGGACAAAAGGGCGTCTCTGTCTGTTTCCGGGGCCGCTCTCAGCTGAAACACCATTAACAGCAGGCTACAACCCAGATAGAGGGGGCGGATTTTCATGGGAGTGTCTCTTGGGGAAATACCAGCCGCCAGCCTGGCACTGATTTGGCCTGTCGTCTTCGGCGACCTGTATCATATTTGCACTTATGGGACATATGTACCATAAGTTAACTGCATGTTTTTGAAGCTTATTAATCGGGAGTTGCGTTAATGAAGGATCTGGTGATGATAGTGCTGCTCAGTGTGATCATGACGCTGAATCTGCTGGATGTGTTGTCAGATATGCAACTTGGTGTGCCGACTTATCACATAGTGCAGGAGAGCATTTTGGTGGCGCTTTCCGCCTGTGGTGCCCTGTATATCAGTGTTGATCTGATCCGCCGCAGCCGGGAGATGCAGTTACTCAAGTCAAAGTTGGCCAATGCCGATGCCAGGATCTGCAATATCTCCAGTCGAATGCAAGCCGCCCGCCAGGAATACACCCAGGCGGTACAGCAACAATTTGAGCTCTGGTCGCTGACCCGCAGTGAGCAGGAAGTGGCTTTATTACTGTTGAAGGGCTTGAGTTTCAAAGAGATTGCCAGTGTTCGCAGCACCAAGGAGAAGACGGTGCGGCAGCAGGCATCGGCAATTTACGCCAAGGCGGATGTTGATGGCCGCCATACTTTCTGTGCCTGGTTTATGGAAGACTTTATTCAACCCGTTGCTAGCGCCGATACTTCACAGGCGGCCTAAGACGCGGGTGGCATCTGTCGCTTTGAAGCGACTTTACACGCATTTCTTGAAGCTAATCCTGCGGCGGCTGAGCAAGTAGGATTAGGCATTTCCCCCCCGGCAACTTTCCTCCTTGCTACCAGGCTATCCCCGTCACAGAGGGTGGGTTTCCTGCCAGTTAATGCATATAAAAAGGTATAAAAAATTTTTTCTTAGTGCTTTGGGTTCTTTATTATTGAGAATCGATATTGGCACCCAGGCTCCACAGACACCAATAATAGCGGCATTATTTAACTGTGGAGGTGGCGGTGAAGCCTGGCTATATCCTGCTGTTTCTCTTACTGGTGGTACTGGCATCGACCCAGACCCAAGGCTTGTTGCGGGCTCTGATAGAACTCAGCGCCTTCGCAGGCTTTTGTTACCTGTTTTCAACCCTGCCAGAGAATATAGCCAAGAGACGAGCTGCCGATAAACAGCCAGAGAATCACTCCAAGAAGTAAGGGCTTACTACCACTCTGCTGTAGTTTCCTGAAGGTGATACCACAGCCAATCAGGAACAAACACACCACCAGGGTACGCTTCGCCAGCTCAAATAGCTCCTGATAGATAAATTGGCCCTGAGGTAACAAACTGGTGATGGCAATAGCCAGGCAGTAAAACAGAATAAACCCGGGAATATTGAGTTTACCCTTGCCACCAAACAACAAGGCGCTGATTGCCGCCAGAGGCACTATCCACAAGGCACGTGCCAGTTTGATGGTGGTCGCCGTTTTGAGTGCTTCTTCACCGTAGGCGGATGCGGCGCCCACCACGGACGAGGTGTCGTGAATGGCGATGGCGCTCCAAACTCCGAAGTCATGTTGGCTCAGCTGCAGCAGATGACCTATCACGGGAAAAACAAACAGGGCAACCGAGTTAAGTACAAAGACGCAGGCCAGTGCAATGGCGGTTTGTTCGTTGCGGGCATTGATAGCCGGTGCCACCGCGGCGATGGCGCTGCCACCACAGATGGCGGTGCCACTGGCAATCAAGTGACCGACTCGTCTATCCAACCCCAAAACCCGAGTCAACGCCGTGCCCGCCAGCAGGGTCAGCAATATTGATCCCAGGATTAACGGCAAGTTGCCTACAGAGGCGTCGATCGCCTGTTGCAGCGGAATGCCAAAACCCAGACCGACAATGGAGATGGCCAGCAGTTTTTTGGTCAGTTTCCCCAGATCCCAGTCCGATGGCAACCAGCCGAGATTAGCCAGCACAAATCCCACCAAGAGTGCCAGAGGTGAGGAGATTGCGGGGTGTAGGCAGGCGATGGCAAGCAGGCAAAACAGCCACTTTTTCTGCAGTTGGCTCATGGACAAGAGATAGCAAGATTCCGGGAGCGTTAGTATAAGTGAGGCAAAATGCTAGGAAAACTAAAATTAACTTAATGTCCAGCGTAAGTTTTACTGAATCTCTGACTAAGACAACAGGATCAGGGAAGCCAGTTTCCCGATCCTGAGTCTATGTCACGTCTGGCAGAAGTTTGCTGTGCCTTTTGCTGTGTCTAATAAGGCCAAGCCTATGACGCTCTGTTGCGATTAGACCCGTGAAGACAACTGATATTCATGGCCATCTTTGGTGGTAAAGCGTTTGCAACTCTTGTTGCTGCGTGGTTGACCGCCATCATTATGCAACAGGCTAATCCACTCACGCTTGAGTCTGTTTTCCTGGCAGCGACCATCGATGAGACAGCGTTCCAGCTGAATGTCTTCAATGGCAGCACAGTCGCGGCTGCCGATGCAGCCCTGACGATCAAAGCTCAGTTCCAGGTGACAGCCGCAATCATCCTTGAGCAGTATGGCTTCTGGCTCGCTGCGGTGGCCGCTCAGGGCGACAAACTGTTGTGGCTGTTTGAGGCCACACTGGCTGCCATCGGCAAAGCAGGCCAAGAGATGCTGATAGTAGACCACATAGCAAACCACCTCGGCATGTGAGCCGTTTGCCAGTGGGAATAGCCGGTCAAGCAGTTGCTTGGCATTGGCCTTCTTGTCGGCGATATGGCGTTCACCGAGTGCTTCCACGGCAAAGACGGCTTCGGCGATGAAAGGGTTGTGCTCTTGATTGATTTTTTGCTGCATAGTGGAGATGTTCATCGTCTCGCCCTCGTGTTTTGCTTTCCTTGACCTGATGGCACTGTCGCCTCATGGCCGGACAATTCCTGTGAATTGCTTAATTTGTAGGCTAGCGTTTTTTTGATTACAATTTCACAATAAAAATTTTACAGTGTGAATTTTACAAAATGCGCCAAGACCAAAGCCTGATCCGTAAGTCACATTTTCTGGGTACTAAAATAAGAAACCTCAGAAAGCGCAATCACTTAACTATGGAAGACTTGTCGGCACGCTGTGTCAGGGTCGATCCTGAGTCGGCGCCGTCTGTGTCATACCTGTCGATGATCGAAAGGGGCAAGCGTGTTCCCAGCGCTGGTATGCTGGCGGTCATAGCCGCAGTTTTTCAGAAAGAGGTGAGTTGGTTTCTGGACGATGCGCCGGAGGAGCAGGCTATCACTCCGGACAAAGGGCGGCGCGGTGGTGTCAGTGGTATGCCGCTGGAGCCGGGCTTCCTGTTTTCCAATGATATTTTGCAGATAGCCATTCCCGAGATGCTGTCACAAACGGGGATCAGCGGCCGCCAGTTTGCCCACCTGTTGATCCGCGCCCATCAGGAACATCATCAAAACCATTTCCCCGATCTGGAACGGGCCGCCGAAGAAGTAGGTAAGAAGCGTCTGCCCTTGTCGGTAGAAGAGATGCTGGATCTCGCCGCGGCGCAGGGACTGAAGATCCAATGGTTCGCTCGGCCGGCAAAACTGCTGACGGATGCCCAGGGGATCAGTGCCGGGGAGTTGGTGACTTCCTACATGGAGCCGCCGGGAACGCTATTTCTCAACGAGATCCTTAAGTCTCAACCAACCAGGCTCAAGTACGATTTGGCGGTGCATATAGGTCACTGTGTGCTTCACAATCGCGATGGGCTGAGCAATGTGTTGACCGTGGGCCGCAGTGGTTTCAGTGAAACCGATCCCCAGATCCAGAGTTCGTCTCTCAATGCCCAGGATATTCTCCAGGCCTGGCGTGGCTTTGAGGCCAGTTTCTTTGCCGGGGCCTTGCTCTGCCCCAAAGTAGCATTCAGGCAACTGCTGGACAGATACGGCTACGAGATCGATGCTCACCGGCTGGCGGGGGTTTCTCCCTCGGTAGCGATGCGGCGTATGACTGTGGTTTCACCTTATCCTCACTGGCATTATTTCGATGCCTATGCTCCGGGCAAGCTAAAAGCTGTGTATCGGGGCAACGGTATTCCGCTACCCTGGGGGAATATGCGGGCGGTGGCCGACCCTTGTCAGCACTGGGCGGTATTTCGGATGATCACCGAGCCCAAGGAGGGCAGTTCGGCGCAGATATCCATTCTGGATGTGGAGCAACAACCCAGGATCTATTGCTGTGAATCGGTCAAGGTAGAAGACTTGGCCGGTAATCATCATGTGCTCTGTGCCGGAATAGATCTCAATCCTGCCATTGAGGCCCAGGGGGAGGATGCCTTGTCATTGGCGCAAGCTCTTAAACAGGCTTGTGTCGAGCAGGGCGGAGAAGGTGCCATTCCCAGAAAGATAAAACAGCGACTGCTGACAGTAGCGCGGATACTCAATATTAATTGGGTCGAGCGTGGTATCGCCGGCGATGCCAGATTGATCTGCTCCAGAGGTGCAGTTTGCCCAAGACGCCCCACCTGCTATGGCGAGCAGCCTGAGGTGAGTTTTCCCTGGCCCAAACAATAACCTTGGAACACTAGCAGAACTTTGGGTTGGTAAACACAGGCCATAGATAACTTATATTCATCTATAGTCTGTCTTGAATAGCACTGGACTTAACGGGTTTTAGCTCACTCTAATATGGCCATTACAAAGCCTATGGTCAACAGAATAGCCATGATCAGTCTAAGGCTGCTCTGTTGTTTCTGATAACGAATAATCACAGGATCTTGGCTGTTGGCCAGAGTGCCAGACTCCAGCGACTGTTTGACTCTTATCGCTATATTTGGTGAATCATTTTCATCTGTATGAGCCAGTTCAGGATACTGAACCCGTATATGTTTCAGTAGCTGCTGCCAACGCCAAAGCTGCAAGACAAAGAAGAGTCCTGCCAGAATAAACATCAGCCAGGCGATATGTGACAGCGCCCATTCTATCTGTGGTTCCATGAATACTCTTTTATTAGCCGAAAGATAGTTGCGGCTATGTTATACCAATCAGCAGCAAGATTCAGGAGTTGCATGTGTACTCAAGGCTTTGCGGGAATGAGGTTCAGTATTCCCAACGGCAGTTGCAAGGCTGCCGTTGGGGAACCTGAGGTTAAACCTTGAAGCGGGCGACTAAAGTATCCAGCCTATGGGCCAGATTATTGAGTGCGTCACTGGCCGCGGCGGCGGCTTCGGCGGTCTCGGCTGTTCGCTGGGTTATCTCATTGATCTCACTGACGTTACGATTGATATCCTCCACTACAGTGGATTGCTCCTCTGTGGCCGCCGCCACTTGGATATTCATATCGCTTATCTGGGCAATTTGTCCTGAAATACCGCTGAGCGCCTGGCTGGCTTCATCCACGGCCTGAACGCCTTCACGGGAGCGATTACGGCTCAGCTCCATGGCACTGACGGCTCTGGCGGCTTCGGCCTGCAACTTATCTATCATTACCTGCACTTCATCGGTTGAGGCCGCGGTGCGGGAAGCCAGGTTTCGGACTTCATCGGCCACGACCGCAAAACCACGGCCGGCTTCACCGGCCCGAGCCGCTTCGATGGCGGCATTTAGTGCCAGTAGGTTGGTTTGCTCCGAGATGGCACGGATCACATCCAGAATGCCGCCGATGGATTTGGTATGGGTCGCCAGAGACTCGATTACTTCGCCGACCTGAGCCACATCCTGCGACAACTGGTTAATGGTATCCCGGGCGCGGGTCACCACCTGTTGGCCGGTGGCCGATTCGCTGTCGGCATCTTTGGCTGTTACCGCCGCCTGGGCCGCATTGGCGGCAATCTCGTTAACGGTTGCCCCCATTTCGTTGATGGCGGTCACCACCATCATGGTGCGGTCTTTCTGATCCTGGCTGTCGCTCATGGTCTGCTGGGCCTGCGCCGAGACATCCTTGGCCGATAACCCCAACTGTTCGCTGGTGGCGGCCACTTCGACCACAGAGTCCTGGATCTTGGAGATAAAGCTGTTGAAGCCCTTGGCCAGTTGGGCTATTTCATCTTCACCCTCGACCGGCAGACGTTGGCGTAAGTCGCCTTCGCCTTCGCCTATGTCGCGGAACATTTCCGCCACCTTGCTGATGGGGCGGCTAACAGAGCCGGCCACTATCACAGCCAGGAAGATGAAGCCGGCGGCAATCAATGCTGTCCATAACAGAATCTGGTAGGCGGCCTCTTGCAACAGAGCAAAGATTTCCCCTTGAGGAACCTGAGCCACCAGATACCAATCCATTGACGGAATATAGCTGCTGGCAACCAGCATATCGGTACCATTGACTTCGGTTTCGAGCAACTGGAAGTCGCTCTTATTCAACAGTTTACTGACATTGCCTGGGTAGAGATCCTGCAAGTTACGTTTGCCTGTCAGACTCTTGTCCGGATGCAGTTGGATCTTGCCCTGATTGTCGGTGAGGAACACATAGCCGCTCTGCTCAATCTTGAAGGAGTTGAGCAGGCGCACCATATCGTCGAGTGACTTGGCCAGCCCCACCAGGCCACGACCGTTGGGCTGTTGATAGTTAATGAAGAGTTTGACCTCGCCGTTGGCTTCGGTGAACACATTCAACATGCGTTCCTGGCGACTGTCTCTGTAGTTGAAGAACCAGCCGTCCTGCTGTTGATTGAGGATCCGCAGGAAACCGTCCTGGGTGTAATAGGCCGCCGTCTCGCGGTCGGCGTAGGAGGCTTGCGCCAAATGATACTGACGGGTCATGTCCTTGAGTTGTGAGATGACCAAGGGGACTTCGGCTTCGGGACGCCCCTGTTCCAACCAGTGTTTGAGCATCTGACTGTGGGCCAGTTGCTCGGCACCGTTCATCAGTGTACTGATCTCCAGATCCAACTTATTGCGGATCTGCAGCATCAAGCTGGGCAGCTCGGAACCGAGCATACGTTGTTCGACAACTTCACGGGCACTGCGCTGGCTGAGCACACCAACTAAAATAGTCGACATCAGCACGGCCAGAGTCACCGTCAGTAAAATCTTTTGTTTGATGGTAAGCATGAGTTTCATAGCGATCGCCTATCCATATCCTTATTAATGTGGACAACAGCATTAATTAGCCGGCGTTGGTTACGGCCGCGAGCTAACACAGTGGCAGGGACTTTCCCTTAAGTCTTTGTAGAGTATAGGCATGCCAGCTGTTTTATGGGGCTGGATCTTATTGTAGAACCGGGATTATGACTAAAAATTGCCCTTGCTTCAATAGAGCCTAATGTTGCGTTCGGTAAATAAAAAAACGCGCCCTATAAAGACGCGTTTTTGTGGTTTAGGTTAATCAATTACATATTGGGATAGTTGGGACCACCGCCTCCTTCGGGCGTCACCCAGGTGATGTTCTGGCTGGGGTCCTTGATGTCACAGGTCTTGCAGTGAATGCAGTTCTGGCTGTTAATCACAAACTTGGGTTGCCCCTCGTCTTCAACCACCTCATAGACACCCGCAGGGCAGTAACGCTGCGCCGGTTCATCGTATTTCACCAGGTTGACCGCAATAGGGATGTTGGCATCTTTCAAACGCAGATGGCAGGGCTGATCTTCCTCGTGGAAGGTATTGGAAAGATACACTGAAGATAGCTTGTCGAAGCTAAGCTTGCCGTCCGGCTTGGGGTAGTCAATCTTGCTGTAGGCGCTGGCTTCGCCCATCTGGGCATAGTCGGGATGCTCATCTCTCAGGGTCACAGGGAACTTGCCGCCGAACCAGTTTTGATCGATATAGTTAAAGGCTCCACCCAGGAAGGTGCCGAACTTGTGCATGGCCGGGCCGAAGTTACGCGAGCGGTAAAGCTCATCAAAGAGCCAGCTCTGTTCCATCCGCTCCTGGAAGCAGTCGAGATCTTTTCCGCCTTCAACCCCGGCAATAAGGCCTTCGGCCAGAGTCTCGGCCGCCAGCATACCGCTCTTGATGGCGGTGTGGGTGCCCTTGATCTTGGCGAAGTTGAGTGTCCCGGCATCACAACCTATTACCAGACCGCCTGGGAAGCTCATCTTGGGCAGAGAGTTGAGACCCCCCTTGGTGATGGCGCGGGCACCATAGCTCAAACGCTCGCCGCCACTTAAGGTCTTGGCGATGACAGGGTGGGTCTTGTAACGCTGAAATTCATCGAAAGGGCTCAGATGCGGGTTCTTGTAGTTGAGGTCGATGATCAGCCCCACGGCAACCTGGTTGTCTTCCATATGGTAGAGGAAACCACCACCGCTGGCGCCTTCCAACAGCGGCCAGCCGCCACTGTGAACCACTTTACCTTGTTGGTGTTGCTCGGCAGGGATTTTCCAAATCTCTTTGAAGCCTATGCCGTAGTGCTGTGGTGTCTTGCCGTTATCCAGGTGGAATTTTTCTATCAGCTGCTTGCCTAGATGGCCGCGGCAGCCTT
Organism: Shewanella sp. 38A_GOM-205m; assembly: GCF_000518445.1. NCBI lineage: Bacteria > Pseudomonadati > Pseudomonadota > Gammaproteobacteria > Alteromonadales > Shewanellaceae > Shewanella > Shewanella sp. 38A_GOM-205m. The sequence goes on from NZ_JADP01000024.1 coordinate 32,449, forward strand.
CGGCAAACACAGTATATTTGGCGTGTAATTCCATGCCCGGCATATAGCTGTCTTTGGGCTGGCCATCGGCGCCTATGCCCATGTCGCCAATCAGTATGCCCTTGACGCTGCCATCTTCATTGAACAACAGCTCGCTGGCGGCGAAACCGGGGAATATCTCCACTCCCAGGCCTTCGGCTTGCTCGGCCATCCAGCGGCAGAGATTACCGACGCTGATAATATAGTTGCCATGGTTGTGCATGGTCTTGGGTACTAAGCTGTTGGGCAGATGTTTGGCATCTTCGGCCGACTTGAGCAGATAGATTTCATCTTCTGTAACCTGGGTATGCAGGGGCGCTCCCAACTCTTTCCAGTCACCGAAGAGTTCTTCCAATACGCTGGGTTCAAAGACGGCGCCGGAGAGAATATGCGCGCCAACTTCAGAGCCTTTTTCGACCACACAGACACTGATCTCTTTGCCGCTGTCTTTGGAGATCTGCATCAAACGGCAAGCCGTAGCCAGTCCGGCGGGGCCTGCACCGACGATAACAACATCGAATTCCATTGATTCGCGTTCCATCATGTCACCTCTATCCTTCAAAGTCCCCCGATGTAAACGGGTGTTTTATTTTTATCCAGCTCCAACCTTACCTGAAAATCCATCCAGGGCACAGTATTTGATCGGAAAGCAGCACAGGGATTAGATGAAATTTCTGAGTGAGACCTGTCACAAAAAGTCCACGCAGATTTGAGCCAAGTCGGGAAATACATTTTTAGGGGTATGGTTCGCCCCCCTTTTCGTCCTATAATTGGCGCAGACGGTTCTCCGAGCTTTTGGTCCTACGTCAGTGAAGATATGGTCCTTTAGCCGTGGCAATTTTGCCACCGGGGTGAGCAAAGAAATGCCCTCACCTCCCTGACTTGGAAAGGTGATCATGTCCCAGTTACAAGACAATTTTGGTCGAAGATTTCACTATTTGCGGATGTCAGTCACTGACGTCTGTAACTTCAAATGCAGTTATTGCCTGCCGGATGGTTATCGCCCGGAGGGCAAGCCCTCTTTTCTGACGCTCAGCGAGATTGAGAATCTGGTTGCCGCCTTCGCCAAAGTAGGTACCCGCAAAGTGCGGATCACAGGTGGCGAGCCTACGCTGCGCAAAGACTTTACCGATATCATCCGTGCAGTTGCCGACAACAGCGAAATTCACACTATCGCCACAACCACCAATGGTTATAGGCTCGAGAAGCACGCCAAAGAATGGTACGACGCCGGGCTGAGGCGGATTAACGTGTCTGTGGACAGCCTGGACCCCAGGATGTTTTATCAGATCACCGGCGAGAACAAGTTCGATGAGGTCATGCGCGGTATCGATGCGGCGCTGGAAGCCGGCTTTGAGCGGGTCAAGATCAACGCCGTGCTGCTCAAGGATCTCAACGACAAGGATCTGCCGCGTTTCCTGCATTGGATCAAACATACCCCCATAGATCTGCGTTTCATCGAGCTGATGGAAACCGGGTTGGGTCACGACTATTTCAAGGCGCATCACCTGGCCGGAGCCGATATTAAGGCCAGACTCGAGGCCGAAGGTTGGCAGTATGATCAGCCCGCGGCTGAAGATGGCCCGGCGCAAAACTTCAGCCATCCTGATTATCGTGGCCGTATCGGGCTCATCATGCCTTATGCCAAAAACTTCTGCGCCAGCTGCAACAGGTTGCGGGTTTCTGCCAAGGGTAAGCTGCACCTGTGTCTGTTCACCGAACATGGTGTCGATCTTCGGGATCTGCTTCAGAGTCCTGAACAGCAGGATGAGTTGATTGCCCGTTTGCATCAGCAGTTGCAGCAGAAGAAAGAAACTCACTATCTGCACCAAGGCATTACCGGTGTGACCCAACACCTGGCCTCTATCGGCGGTTGAGGGTGGCGCTCGTTTGGGCGCCAGATACTTGTCATCGCCATCTCGGTAGCATTCAGCAGCAGGAACTGACATGGGACATTGTAGTCATACCCATTTTGAGCCTTTGAATATCGCCAATCAAACGGCGCTGTTTTGTCTGCCCGCTTCCACCGGCGCTTGCCGTACGGCCTGGAACAAGATCCTCAAAGAGCAGCTGGATGCCCGGCACCGGCCCTGTAACTTCGTATCCCATTTGAAAAAGGTTGCTATAGATGACTAATGCCTTTACCCATATCAATGCCGACGGTAACGCCCATATGGTGGATGTGACCGAAAAGTCGATCACCGAGCGCGAAGCCCGTGCCGAGGCTTATATTGAGATGTCTGCCGAGACGCTGCAGATGATCATGAGTGGCAGCCACCATAAGGGCGATGTGTTCGCCACCGCCAGAATCGCCGGCATTATGGCCGCGAAGAAAACCTCAGAGCTGATCCCTTTGTGCCACCCCTTGATGCTGACCAAGGTCGAGGTGGATCTACAGGCCGAGCCGGAGCAAAACCGGGTCAGGATCACCAGCCTGTGTAAGCTGGCCGGCAAAACCGGGGTTGAAATGGAAGCCCTGACGGCGGCCTCGGTTGCGGCGCTGACTATTTACGATATGTGTAAAGCGGTGCAGAAAGATATGGTGATTACCCAGGTAAGACTGCTGGAAAAACGCGGCGGTAAATCCGGTCATTTTAAGGTGTAACGATATGATTAAAGTGCTGTTTTTTGCTCAAGTACGCGAATTATTGGGAACGGCTGCCATTGAAGTCGAGAGCCAGCCGGGTTTGACGGCCGAGGCGCTGCGTGCCCAATTGGCGGCCACAGACGACAAGTGGGCCAGAGTGATGGCGTCCGACAAACTGCTGGTGGCCGTCAACCAAACCCTCAGCCCCTGGCATACAGAGATCAAAGCGGGTGACGAGGTGGCCTTCTTCCCACCGGTAACCGGAGGTTGAGATGCAAAGCGATCGTATTTTGGTACAAACCGCCGACTTCGATGTCCCGGCCGAATATGCCCGCATCGCCGCCGATAATAGCGACGGCGCCGTGGTGACCTTTGTCGGCAAGGTGCGCGACTTCAACGATGGCAGCGCGGTTACCGACCTGACGCTGGAACACTATCCCGGGATGACAGAAGCTGTTTTGGGGCAAATTGCCACTCAAGCCCGTGAGCGCTGGCCGCTGAATCAGCTGACCATAATTCACCGGGTTGGCACTATGCATCTGGGCGAACAGATAGTGTTTATCGGTGTCAGCAGTGCCCACCGCAAGGCGGCGTTTGCGGCTTGTGAGTTTCTCATCGATTTCCTCAAGACCAAGGCACCATTCTGGAAGCTGGAGGCCGGTGAAAGTGGTCAACACTGGGTCGAGGCCCGCGATGCCGACGAGCAGGCCGCCAAGGCCTGGGAAAAGTAACCGGAGCTTGTGATGGTGCTATTGGAGCGATTACTGAATTCGACGACCAAGGCCGTGCTGATTGCACTGGCGCTGCTTGGTCTGTGTCTGCCGGCTGCGGCGGCGCAAAGCGTTCATGTGGCTGCGGCGGCCAATATCAAGTTTGCCCTGGATGATATTGCCGAGCGTTATCAGCAACAGACAGGACGCCAACTCAAGATCTCCTACGGCTCGTCCGGTAACTTTGTGGCGCAGATAAAGCATGGTGCGCCGTTCGAGCTGTTTCTCTCGGCCGACGAGCGTTATGTCGACGCGCTGGCTGATGCCGGCATCACCCGTGACAAGGGGGTGGTCTACGCTTACGGGCGCTTGGCGCTGGTGGCTCCCAAGAATTCACCGCTGAAACTGGATCAAGAGCTACAGGGGCTGCAACAAGCACTGGCCGCCGGGCAGATCAAGCGCTTTGCTATCGCCAACCCGGATCATGCTCCCTATGGCGAGCGCGCCCGCGCACTGCTCAAGCAAAAAGGTTTGTGGCAGGAGTTGCAGGCCAACCTCATCTATGGTGAAAACGTTTCCCAGGCGGCGCAGTTTGCCTTGAGTGGTTCGACTCAGGGCGGCATAGTTGCCCTGTCGCTGGCGGTGGCGCCACAGTTTCAGGCGAGAGGTCGTTATCTGGCGTTGCCGGTAGACTCCCATGCCCCGCTGACCCAGCGGATGGTACTGCTTGATAAAGCCGGCGACGATGCCAAAGCTTTTTATGATTATCTGCAAGGGCAGGAAGCGCGACAGGTGTTCAGCGCCTATGGCTTTGCCTTGCCCGAGGGAAGTTGAATGGATTGGCAGTCGCTGTGGCTCTCGGTCAAACTGGCTGCCATCAGTGTCTTGGTACTCTTGCCGCTTGCCATCTTGCTGAGCCGCTTGCTGGCCTATCGAGAGTTTCGCGGTAAGTCCTGGGTAGAGGCGCTGATCATGGTGCCCCTGGTGTTGCCGCCCACGGTTATAGGCTATTACCTCTTGGTAGGGCTTGGCAGTGAAAGCTGGCTTGGCCAATGGCTGCAGCAAACCTTGGGAGTGCAGCTGGTATTTCATTTCTCCGGCCTGGTGGTCGCCTCGGTACTGGTCAATATTCCCTTTGCGGTGCAGCCTATTCAAAGAGCCTTTGAAGCTATTCCTCAGGATGTGCGCGATGCCTGCGCCTGTTGTGGCATGAGTCGCACCAAACAGCTGTTCAAGGTGGAGTTGCCCTTGGTGTGGCCGGGGATTTTGACGGCCCTGGTGTTGTGTTTCTCCCATGTGCTCGGCGAGTTTGGTGTCGTCCTGATGATGGGGGGCTCTATCGCGGGAGAGACCAAGACGATTTCCATTGCCATCTACGACAGTGTCCAGGCGTTTGACTTCGCCTCTGCCGGTACTATGTCGCTGGTGCTCTTGCTGTTTGCCATTACCACACTGGCATTGACCACAGGGCTGTCGCGGCGGCTCGGGAGATTGAAATGACCCCGACAGATCTGCATGTCAGCGTCCATCAAACCAAGGGGATTCCACTGCAGGCCGACTTTGTTTGCCGTGCCGGTGAAGTCCTGGCCGTGGTGGGGCCCTCCGGTGGCGGCAAGACCACGCTGCTGAGGATGATTGCCGGTCTCAATAAGCCGCAATCCGGCAGCATATGCTATGGTGATAAACCCTGGTTTTCCGAGACGGTGAACCTGAGCCCGCAGCAACGCCATCTGGGGTTTGTGCCGCAACATTTTGGCCTGTTTCCCAACCTGAGTGCGGTCAACAATGTAATCGCCGGGCTGGATCATCTGCCCAAGGCCGAACGCCGGGCCAGGGCGCTGGATTGGCTGGAGCGGGTCAATCTGCACGGTTTGCCGGATCGTTTGCCGGAGCAGTTGTCCGGTGGCCAGAGACAAAGGGTGGCGCTGGCCAGAGCGTTGGCGCGTGAGCCTTCGGTATTGCTGCTGGATGAACCTTTTTCCGCGGTCGATCGCGAGACCCGTGAGCGCCTGTATCTGGAGCTGGCGCGGCTCAAGTCACAGCTGCATATTCCGGTGATCATGGTGACCCATGACCTCAACGAAGCCTTGTTGCTGGCCGACCGCATGGTGCTTATCAGCCAAGGGCAGTTGTTGCAGCAGGGTGTGCCCCATGAAGTGTTGGCTAAACCCCGCAACGAGGCGGTTGCCCGGCAGATGGGCCTGAGAAACCTGTTTGACTCCGAAGTGGTGGCCCTGGAGCAGGAGCGGCAACTCACCTGGCTCAAGTTTGGCGAGCAACTGATTGCTTGTGACTATGACGCGCGCCTGAATCCGGGAGACAAGGTGCGCTGGGTGGTACCCAACCAAGGCGTCAGATTTAACTCTATCAGCCGTGGCCGCCTGTGCCGCAGCTTCAATAAACTCAATGTCAGGCTCGAATCCCTGCTGGTAATGGGCGAATCTGTGCGCCTGCTGGCGGCAATCGAAGGCGTGGATCAGACTCTCAGCGCCGAAGTGCCGTTACATCTGGCGCGCAAGTTGGAGCTGGTTGCCGGTATGCAGACCGAAGTCGCGCTCAAATCCGAACAAATTCATATCCTCGAGCGCTGACAAAGGCTGCGTTTTTGTGCCTGTTGTTAACTAGATGATCAAAACTTAATCTTGCTTCCATCCTGGCTTCAAGCGCTGAAATCTATACTGCAGCCATTGAAACAACCACAGGAGTGAAACAAGATGCAAAAGTTAGCTTATTTATTGATATTATCCTCGTTCTGCAGTGCCGCTGCTCTGGCTGCTTATACCGGTCCAGGAGCCGAAAACCGGGTTAGTACAGCGTCTCAGGTCGAGCAGGCCAACGATGACACCCAGGTGGAGCTGACAGGTTATCTGGTGAAGAGCCTGGGCGACGAAACTTACCTGTTCCGTGATGATTCCGGAGAGGTTAAAGTCGAAATCGACCATGACCTTTGGCGGAATATCAATGCCGATGTGAAAGAAAGCACTCTGGTGAAACTGACCGGTGAGGTCGACAAGGAGTGGAACGGCAAGGAAGTTGAAATTGAAAGTATCACTCTAGTTGGTGAAACTGCAAAATGAACCATGGCTTGTATGAGTGGCTGGCCTTCAGTGCCAGCGCTCGGATGGAGGCAAAATGAGACGTTTATTGGCGGGGCTGGTACTGTTTTCTTCGGTGGCAGTCGCGGCTCCCTCGCTGCTGGAATTGTTGAATGATAATGAACGCATCCAACCCATAGAGCTGATGCAGCGTATTGAGTCCCAGTTTCCCGGGGTGATCGTCGAGTTTGAAACCGATGTGGAAAATGGGGTCTTGGTCTATGAAATTGACCTGATAAACCCGGATGATCGTACTACCACAGAGCTTGATATACTCGCCAGCAACGGCGAGGTACTCAAGCGCAAAGTCGAACGCCTCGAGGCAGACGATATGGCCGAGTTGGCAGTGGTCAAACTCCTGGTCAAGAAGCAGCTCAGCTTTTCCCAACTGGTGGAAATGGCAATGCAAAACAGCAATGCTCATCTGCTGGAAGCCCAACTGGATAAAGATCTGGGGATTGCCTACCTGGAGCTGAAAGTAATGGATGAACGAGGCAAGCATAAGCTGGCGTTTGATATCGAAAAACAGCGGCCATTGCCTCTACTGAAATGGGACTGACAATGAAGATACTACTGGTCGAAGATGACGCAACCACACAGGACTATATCGTCAAAGGCTTTCTGGAGCAGGGACACAATATTGAAACTGCTGCCGATGGTCATCAGGGTTTGCTGTTGGCGACCAGTAGTCAGTATGACTTGGTAATCCTGGATCGCATGTTACCCGGGCTCGACGGCCTCAAGGTGCTGGCGGCGCTCCGGGCCACCGGCAATCAGACCCCAGTACTGATCCTCTCGGCGCTCAGCCATGTCGACGAGAGGGTCAAGGGACTGCGCGCCGGCGGCGATGACTATATGACCAAGCCGTTTGCCTTCTCAGAGCTGCTGGTGCGGGCCGAGAAGCTGATGCTGCGCGGCCAGTCACAGCCGGCCAAGACAGATCTCAAGGTGGGTCTGCTGGAGATGGAGCTGCTGACCCGTAAAGTGACTCTGGACGGCACTGAGCTGATGTTGCAGCCCAAGGAGTTCCAGCTGCTCAAGTACCTGATGGAACATGCCAACCAGGTGATCAGCCGCACCCTGCTGTTTGAAGCCGTATGGGACTACCACTTTGATCCCAGAACTAATGTTATTGATGTGCATATCGCCAAGTTGAGACGCAAGTTTGAAGAGCTGGGTCATGGCGAGCTGATTGAAACCATAAGAGGAGCTGGTTATCGTCTCCGCCAAAGCCATTAAGCCTTACCAGAGCAGCGTATGGCGTATTACAATCTTCTTCTCTGTGCTGGTGACTCTGATCATCGGCGCCTTGCTGTTTGCCCTCTATCAACAGCTGGTGACAGAGCAGCAGTCTCAGGTTGAGAAACACCTGGCGTCGGAGGCGCAGCGCTATCAACAGCTGGCCTTGAGTGTGGATCAACGCAGTTTTGCGGCGCAAATTCGCGCCGCCGATCCACAAACCGCACTTATAGCCTGGCAGGGCAGCCCGGATATGGTGGGGGCGCTGACCTTTATGCCCGACAATATGCCGCTGCTACCCAGAACCCGCGATTTCCCCATTCTCACCGGTGGCCCGGATAAGCTGCATATTCTCACAGGCGGCGTGGTGATGACCCGCTATGGCCCTGTGCTGATCGCTACCCGTACCGACCACCTGGCGACGCTGATCGAGAAGTTTCTCAGCGCAGCGGCTACCGCCGTGATGCTGACCGTGGTATTGACCTTGGCCATGGGATACCTGTTCTCCAAGGCGCTTCTCAGGCGTTTGGTGCAATACAACCGCTTGAGTGAACGCATAGAGCGAGGTTATTACAACACCCGCCTGCCGGTGAGTCGCAACAGTGATGAATTCGACATGCTGGCGCGCCAGTTCAACCGGGTGCTGGATACCCTGGAGCACAACCTGACGGCAGTGCGCGGGGTGACAGACAATATTGCCCATGACCTGCGCACGCCTTTGTCGCACCTGCGGATAGGGCTGGAGCAGTTGCCGCAATATCCGGCAGAAGAGATCCCGGAGCGCAGCGCGATTCTTATTGAAAAGCTGGATCACTGCCTGGCGACCTTCAATGCCATGCTGTCGCTGACCCGCATTGAAGAAGGGCAGCAAAAACTGGAGCTGGAGAGCTTCAGCTTGCAGCAGATGTGTACCGATCTGCTGGATATGGCCGACGTGCTGGCCGAGGCAGAGGGCCAGCAGCTCAAGCTGGAAACCAGTGAGGACTGCCATATCACAGGCGACAAACACCTCTTGTTCCAAGCGCTGTTCAACCTGGTCGACAACGCCATTCGCTATGCGGGCGAGGGTGCCTGTATCACCATCTCGCAGCAAGCCAACCAGGTCATCATCAGCGACAATGGCCCCGGGATCCCGGAGGCGGAGCGTGAGCGGGTCTTTGAGCGTCTGGTGCGGCTGGATCCCAGCCGCCATCAGCAGGGTACCGGCTTGGGGCTTTCCATGGTCAAGGCGATTCTATCGCGACACAACGCCAGTATTTCGCTGGAAGATAACCATCCAGGTCTCAGAGTCAGAGTGACATTTCAGGTTTAACCCATGTATTCAGTGATAGCCACAGAGCCCGACTTTATCCTGCTGGACAAACGTCCTGGGGTTCATTTTCACAGCCAGCACGGTGAGGCAGGTTTGGTGGCCAGTGCCGAGCGGGATCTGGGCTGCAAGCTCTATCCCGTGCATAGACTCGATACCTTGACCTCCGGCCTATTGCTGCTGGCCCGTTCATCCGAGGCGGCAGCTGAATTTACCCGTATGTTCAGTGAACACAAGGTGCAGAAATATTATTTGGCATTGGCCAAGGGCAAACCGGGCAAAAAGCAGGGTTGGATCATAGGTGATATGGCCAAGTCCCGCCGCAGTCAGTATAAGCTGCTGCGTTCCACCGACAACCCGGCCGTTACCCAGTTCTTTTCCTGGTCGGTTGCCGAAGGGCTGCGCCTGTATCTGCTCAAACCCCACAGCGGCAAGACCCATCAGCTGAGGGTGGCACTTTCCAGTCTGGGGGTGCCTATTCTGGGGGATACTCTCTATGGTGGCAGCGCTGTTGATGCCGACCGTGGTTACCTGCATGCCTATGCGCTGGAGTTTGAATGGCGGGGGCAAACCCTTAGATACCTGAGCTTGCCATCTCAGGGCGACGCCTTTCTGCGGCCGGGAGTGTTGAGTCAGGTGCAAGCGTTAGCGGAACCTTGGACTTTGGACTGGCCCAAGCGCAAATGAATTCCGGCGTGGCCGAAACGTCGGCTCGCTTCGAGGCAAAGGTAAAAAAGGTTGCAAGCCGGGCGTCATGCTGCCAAGTTAAACGGGTTGTCCCTTTAATTCCTCGCCAGGAGTCATACCATGGATACCAACAAACTCTTGCTCGTCATCATCGCTATTTTACTGCCGCCTGTGGCGGTATTTCTCAAAGCGGGTGCCGGTAAAGACCTGCTGATCAATATCATTCTCTGTCTGTTCTTCTGGTTCCCCGGGCTGCTGCATGCGCTCTGGGTGGTGACCAAGAACTGATATCAACAACCGGCTTCAAGCGCAGAGAGCTTGGCGGTAAAGTGGCCGCAGTTACTGAGCGGCCACGATTCTGCCAAGCAGGTTAAAATGCTTGATGCTTGTGCCTTCCTGGCTCTGATTACCGAACAGCTTTAGCCACTTGTCCTGTGGCAGCCTTACTTGACTCTGACTGCTGTAGTGGCTGCTGTTGTGATGAAAGTCGGCGGTATAGTTAAGCTGCCAGACACCGCTCTCTATCGCCAGGAGTTGGTAACTCAAGCTGAACTCTTTATCTGTGACCTTGCCTGCATCTTCATCAGGCAACAGGGTTACTGTCAGCAGCTGTGACTTGGCCAGGAACTCCCGGCTGAGTTCCTGTGTTTCCAAAGGAGCAGCACATTGGCAATAACGCAGCTCGAGTTGCAGTGGTTGTGAGTCCTTGGCCAGTGCCATGCCGCTTGCCAATAGGGCCAGCAAGCCAATCACAGGGTTAAGTATCCGCGGCATCTTCAATTCTCCCTCCAAATCGTCTTTTGCCCTTGCAATAGAGGTGGGCTTTCAAGACGGGAGAGCCTAGCATCTTCGCCGGTCGATGAAAGGTTATTTACACTTATGAATGGCTAGAGCATTTGGGCCAACTCTGTCAGCGAGGCTCCGGCTGCTGCGACGGAAGCCTGATGGCGCTCGTCGGCAAACTCCTGATATTCGCTGCGCACTTCATAAAACTGCTCCACCCCCAGATAGTGGCTCAGGGTCTTGATATGGGGACCCAGGTGATTCATTCCGGCGCGGATCCCCTCTTCGCCAAAGCCAAACTCGCCGCAGGAGTAAACCAAAACCAGTTTTTTGCCGCTGAGTATCGGCCGCAGCGGAAAATCGCCGCGCTTTAAGTCGAAGCTGAATGTGCGGTTGATGCGTATGACCTGATCAAACCAGGCCTTGAGTGCCGCCGGCATGCCATAGTTGTACATGGGCGTTGAGATCAGAATGATATCGGCCCGCTGCAGCTCGTCGATAAGGCAGTCCGACAGTGCCAGCAGCCGTTGCTGCTCTGTACTTTGGTGTTCCTCCGGAGTGAATACGGCGGCAATCCAATCTTGGGTGATGGCCGGCGGTGCTTGGTCACCCAGATCACGATAGATGAATTCTGATAGATTATTTTGGGCTTGCCAGTGATCGCAAAATAGCTGCGCCAACGACTTGGAAATCGAATTATAGCTGGGCTTGTCATTGTCGGTTCTTCTCGCGCTGGCATCTATTCTTAAAAGGGTTTTCATCACTTTCTCCGTTTGTTTGCTCAGGGCATAACTATCTGGAATACCGCTCGAGTTGACAAAGGGTCATTTCTCACTTATAGATGAGTAAAATTCATTTATTTGATCGCAATGTTTGCCCATTTACCCACACTGAATAACTTGAGAGTGTTCGAAGCCGCCGCCAGGCATCTGAGCTTCAAGCTGGCTGCGGAGGAGTTGAGCCTGACTCCGACTGCCGTTTCCCATCAGATAAGAAATCTCGAGACTCAGCTGGACACCCGCTTGTTTATCCGCCAGACCCGGGCGGTATCACTGACACCGGCCGGAGCCGAGTTGGTAGAATCCTGTCGCCAGGCCTTGCTTGGCATAGCCCAGGGGATTGAACGTTTGGGAGTGACACCAAACCAGCTGAGAGTTTCCACCACCCATGGCTTTGCCGCCCTATGGCTGGCGCAGCGATTGCCGGACTTTCAGCAGCGTTTCCCCGATATTAGGGTGTCGGTCAGCAGCGATGAGGGGCTGCAGCCTAGCGACCCTCTGGGTGAGACAGATCTCTGCATACGCTACGGCAAAGCGGCAGAAGGCGAAGAGGTGCTGTTCAGTGAGACGTTCGGCATTTACGCCAGTCCCGGTTATCTCAAGAGCAAGCAACCTCAGGTGACGCTGTTGCAGACCCGCTGGCAGAACCCGGCTCTCGACGGGCTCGATTGGCAGCAATGGCAACAGACCTATCACGAGTTCAAGGGTGCCAGATTGCTGGAGTTTACCCAGGAGGATCACCTCGTGCAGGCCGCTCTGGCCGGTGAAGGCCTGGCGCTTGCCAGTTCTGTGCTGGTGGCCTCTTTGGTGGAGCGGGGTTGGTTGAAACCTTGCTTGCCGGGCAAGGTGTTGCCTGGACTCAGTTATCGGCTGCTGCCGGCTCCCGGCCGCGAGCAGAGCCACAGAGTCAGGGTGTTTCTCGAATGGCTCAGGCAGCAGGCACTCAGCGGGGCGCCAGATAGGTCACAGGATTGAGATAAAACGCCTTCTTGTATCCCTGGGGCGCATCATCCATCAACCAAGGCATGGGCATTAGACTGACTATGCTGTAGTGCAGATGGGGCGGCTTGCCTTTGGCATTGCCCGAGTCGCCGACCGTGCCCAGTTTGCTGCCCTGAGGTAGATAAAAACCGTTCGGCTCCAGGCTGTCCAGATGGGCGAAATAATGCAACTTCCAGCCTGGCCCCAAGGCCAGCACCACCTTGCCGCCGAGACGCCACTCCCCTTGATAGAGGCGCAGCATGGGCGTCGGGGCCTGCACTTGAGTGCCGCGGGCGGCGAAGATGTCTATGCCCTTGTGTACCCCTGAGGTGCCCCAGGGATAATACCAGAAACTGTCTTTATGCCAGTCTTTGGCGCTGGCTTGGTGAACCGGCACCTGTGGGGTTTCCGGGATCAGGGCACCGACAAAGATCAGCAGTAGCAGCAGGATAAAGCCATAACGTTTCTTCATGGTCAGAGATCACGCTGTTGTTGGGCCAACTCTATGATGGCACTGATCGCCGCGCGGGCCTGGGGACTATTGTGCCAGCAGCTCGAGCCCATCAACTGGGCTATGGCGCGGGTGATATCGCTAGCGGATTCATCAGCCAACTGCGACAGCTGACTGAATCCCAGCTGCTCAAGGCGACCAACGACTGTGGTTCCTACCCCCTTGAGATCGCACATCTGCTGTTTTTCCCGGTCACTGAAGGCCATGGCAACTCTCCTTGTAAATGGTTGTCCCTGGAATAATTCCACTGGATGTTCTTTCTTGGGTTAGATCTCTGCCAGTGGACAAGCCAACAGCAGCAGATCCAGACAGAGAATACCGTTTTCCACTATCGGCTCAGGGTAAGCGGCAAAGAAGTCCGGAACAATACCTTTGATACGAAAACCGCACTTCTGATAGAGGCCAAGCTGAGCCAAGCTGGAGTTGCCTGTGGCTATCCAAAGGCTATCCAGTCCGTTTTCCCGGCTCAGCGTCTGACACTGTTGCAATAGCCATTTACCTATTCCCTGGCCTTGGTGATCCGGATGAACGGCGAGGTTTTTTACCTCAGCCTGAATCTGTGTGGATGCCGGCGTCAGTTGCAGCAGTGCCAGCCCAAGCAGACGGTCTTCTGTATCCAGGGCTCTGAGCAGCAGACAGTCTCTCAGGTAAGCCTGCACGGCTTCGCGGCTTGGGTCGGCCAGCAAGAGTAAGGCCCACTCAGGTTCAGTGAGTGTGATGTCTGCGGTATTTGCCAGCTCCAGCTTCATTATATTTGCTCCGCAGCCAGTTCCGGCTCGCCGTTGTGCCAATGACTGTATTCCTCCCAGCGCCGTGCCAGTTCGCCATCACCCAGTTTGGGAATGCCGCTGCGCCTAAGCCACTGCCAATATGGTCCCCAGAGGTAGTCTTGCCAAAAGGCCAGAGAGCCCTGGAGGCCACCCAGGGTATCGGGATCCAGTTCGGGAAAGCTCTCCCAAGGCATGGGCGGAGTCGGTGCCAGCTGTTGGACTTGCGCCAGAAGCTCGCTGTGATCAGATTGCAGGCACAGAAGGTAACCACCAAAGTCGGCGGTCAGTTGCAGATAGAGCTTTATCGGTGCCTGAAACTCGGTCTCGAAGTTATCGCCCTGACACTGCAACTGCTGCGCCAGCACTAGATAGTCAGGCAGGCCTTTTCCCAGCTGTTCTATCTCCTTGCCATGTCGTTGTAAATAGCGGCGTAGCAGGTCAAGCAGAGCCGGCACCTGATGCCGGCTTATCAGGCAGGAAAGCGCACCGCCCTCGAAAGGACGGCTGATGGATTTTACTTGGGGGTAGCCGTCAGCCAGCGCTTGCCACTGAGTCACATCCGAGCCGCTTGTCATGCCGCTTCTTCACTGTCTCGACGCAGAATGGCCGCCAGTTGGGCCAGACACTCGCGCGCGGCCGAGCTGATATCGGCCAATTGGAAGAAACCATGGATCACGCCCTGAAAGCGGCAGGCTCGAGCATCGACACCGGCGGCTACCAGCTTGCGATACAGGGCTTCTCCCTCATCCCGCAGCGGATCAAATTCGGCGGTAATAATGTGAGTCTGACACAAGCCCTGAAAATCCTCCCGATACAGGGGGCTGATTTCAGGATGGTTGGCGTCGACACCAGAACCTTGCTGATAGGCTTCAAAACCGCTGAGCAAGGCATAGCGGGTGATAATAAAGTCGTCGCCGTTGCTGCGGTAGCTCGCCATGGCAGCGGTGGCATCCAACATGGGGTAGATAAGCAACTGCCGTTTCGGCTGCCAGCCCAGTTGTTTCAGGCGCAGGCAGGTGACCAGCGCCAGATGACCGCCGGCACTGTCGCCGCCCAGAGTGACGCTATCCGGATCCAGCTGTAGCTGCGCCGCCTGGGCCAGTATAGCCTGGGTGGCCTTGAGCGCATCGTTGTGTGCTGCCGGATAGCAGTGTTCCGGTGCCAAGCGGTAGTCGACGGCAATAACCTGGGCTTTGCCATGACAGGCCAGATAGCTGAGCTGCTGCTCGTGAGTCACAAAGCTTCCGGCCACAAAGCAGCCGCCATGGAAGTAGATAAGCGTGGGCCAAGGCCCCGGGGTGTCAGGCAGGTAACGTCGCAGGCGAATGCCTTCCAGCTCCAGCTCCTGGGTGCAAACCTCGGCGGCGGGTCCCGCCAGCACCACACTGGCTTCATAGCCCTGACGTCGTTCATTCAGTGGCTGCAGACGCGCGTTGGGACGACCGGCTGCAATAAACTCATCCACCAGTCGTTGTATTCCTGTTTCCAATCCCGTCATGGCGGGAACCTCCTGTGAAAACTTGTTATGAGCTCAGAGGCGATCCTGTTGCTCGGATACGATATTCTGCACCTGACCATTACTCAGAGTGACTGTTAGCAAATACTCGCCCCCTATGCTGCCTTGCAATCGGTAACTCCATACTTCTACTGTCTTGCCGGCGGTGGCTCTGCCGCTGTCGACACCAAGTGTCTGGGTGTATTTATCCATGGGGGAACCAGCAAGTTCCAGCAGTTTTATGCGGCTCATGCCGCAATGCAGCAGTTTTCCGTCCTTGAGGCGAAAACTATCGCAGGCGATCGCTGGCAGAGCCAACAAACACAGGGAGAGGCATAAAAGTAATTTCTTCATTTCAAATACCTACTGGGGTTGATGGCATACGGCTTCGACATTGTTGCCATCGGGATCCAACACAAAGGCACCGAAGTAGTGTGCGTGGTAATGAGGCCTCAGCCCAGGCAGGCCGTTGCACTGACCGCCATGTTCAAGTGCCAGCTGATAAAACCGGCTGACGGCATTGCGGTCGGCGGCAGTGAAGGCAATATGCCGCGGCGTATGGGGCGTCTTGGTTTCAATGATCCAAAACACGGGTTTGTTGTCCGGTCCGAAGGCGCACATGCGCTGGCTGGGAAACTCGCTGTTCCACTCGGCCACCAGTTCCATCACCAAGGGGTAACCCAAGGCGTTTAGTGTTTCGAGATAGAAGTCGCGTGTCCTGGGGTAATCTGTGGCATAGCTGCTGAGGTGATCTATCATCGGCATCCTTCCTTTGACTGTCATGGTTCAGTGCACCGGCACGAAGAGTTCGTCTGTTATGGTCAGTTTATCTTGCTGCAAGCGGTAGACAGAGTCGAGCATAAAAACAGCACTGCCTTGCCAGCAGAATCCGCCACTTCCCGAAATGCGTAATTGCTTATCGCGGCCCAGAGCCAGAGTAGAGAAGCCACAAAAATCGCCACTGCCAAGCTTGCCGTCGGCAAAGGCCAGTTTGTGGCGTTCAGTGGTGGTTATCAGTTCGACATAAGGCGGTATCTGATCGCCGGCGTCAAACCCGGTTTCCGCTTGCCCCGGAAACAGCCGCAAGCAGGCCTGGCCCATCTGCCAGCTTGAGGGAATAGCCAGCGCATCCGCAGCACCTGCGATTGGGCAAGTTTGTTGACTGAAACTGCCGAGCTTTTGCTCTCTGTTGCTCTTACAGTTGGCGGCGTTGTATTGCAGGGCCGCCAACACGGATTCACCCCCGAGGCGATAAAAGTGGTTGCCCCAATTGAGCTCTTCATATTCGGCCAGAGCTATGCACTCGTTGAGTTGACCACTGCGGGACAGACCCAGCAAGAGATCGCTTATCAGCCAGTAGTAGCGGCGAACATCTTCGATGGCCGGCTCGGTTGCACCTTTGATTTGGGGGAACAACTCATAGCCACATTCTTGATGAAAGGCAGCGAGCGCTGCCGTTGCCTGTTGATACTCACCTTTGGCATAACCTTGCTGGAAATCACTCCTGGCCTTGGCCAGAGCCTGAGTGCTGCACTCGGCAGCGCTCAGAGAGGAAAAAGCCATAGGGAGCAGCAACAGCAAGAGTAAACGCATGGGTTAATTCCTTCTTCCCAGAATGCTCAGGATCCGCAGGAATAGGTTGATGATATCCATATAAAGCGCCGCGGCGCTGTCGATGGCGTTGTCGACCGTCTTTTCCTTGGCGTTGGCCTGGCCCCAGTCATAGCCAATGTAGCCACAGAAGATCAATACCACTATCCAGTCGAGAATGCCGTGATGGGTCTTGAAGATAAACAGCTCCACCAGTTCGACAATGATCACCAATAGCAGGGCTATGGTCAGGGCGCCGGCTATGCGGGCAAAGAAGGCGGGAAACAGGGTACCCAATATCATCATCGCCAGAGTCACGATAGTCGTTATCCGCAGCGCCTCCAACACCAGCGTCGGGTCATAGCCGCTGACGACCAGGTTAATTATCAGACCGAAGGGAACAACAACCAGGTTGTAACCGAGAAAGCTGACCGCAGGCTTGTCCGATGACTGGAACAGATAGATACCCGCCATACAGCAGCCAAAGTAGCCGATAAAGAACAACCAGATTGGAATAGTGGCGATGATTTCGGGGTCGATATTCAGCACCATCAGATAGTTGACCACAAAACCCCAGATCAGGGTCAGGCCGATGACCAGGTTGTATTTGCCGGCACTGATCAGGCCCTTATCGGTGCCGTAGTTGCGTCGCAGGCTGTTGTCCATAGCGGGAAATTTCCTTTTTGCAGATTTCAGGCAAGATTAAAGCGCCACACGATATAGAAAAACCCCAAGCTCAACAAGGTGCTATCGCCCAAAACCCTGTGCGACATCTTCCAACCATCAAGCGCTTGTTGTAACAGAGACTTATGTTGTCCGCCTGTGTGTTTTGATAATGATTTGTAACTTAATGATTTTGAAATAAAAGTGTTTATTTTGCTTCATCTGCCCTTGTTTAAATCCAGACTTTCTTACTAGCCTGAACTGGAGAGATATCATGCGACACTCAATTGGAGCACTGGTTCTGGGTGCCGTGCTTGGCCTGACGGGGTGTAACTCAGATAACGACAATGGCACTCAAGCCGCAGCCGAGAGTTACACTCTGGTGGTCATGCCCGATACCCAAAAGTACTCCCGCTATAATCCCGAGCGCTACAACGCTCAAACTCAGTGGATTGCCGATAACTACAAGCAACAAAATATTGTCTTCACGGCGCATCTGGGGGATGTGGTCGACCTGCCTGACTCTGAGCAGGAATGGCTCAATGCCCGCGCGGCCATGAGCATTCTGGAGGCCAATCCAGCCACCCCATACAGCATATTGGCGGGCAACCATGATGTGCTGGCTTATCGTCAGTCCGGGGTCGATATCAATAGCAACTTCGACAGCGACAGGACCTTGGCGGCAGAGCCTTTCCTCAAGCATTTCCCGGCGTCTTTGCAGCAAAACAACTTTGCCAGTTTCCAGGGGACAGATGCCACCGGCTTCAACAGTTATCACCTCTTCAAGGGCGGTGAGCGCGAGTATCTGTTGCTGGCGCTCGACTGGCGTACCTCGGCGGCCAGCATAGCCTGGGCACAGTCGGTATTGGATGCCCACCCGGAAACACCGACCATACTCACCACCCATCAGCTGTTGAATGTGGCCGATGATGGCAACAGCGCCATATTTACCGACAATGGCGCCATGCTGTGGGACAAGTTGATCAAAGACAATGACCAGATCTTCCTCACCTTTAACGGCCATCACCATGGTGAGGCCAAGATGGTGGCCAAGAACCGCTATGGCCGCGATGTGGTCATGATCTTGGTGGACTATCAATCGGGATTCTGGGGTGGCAACGGTATGCTGCAACTGGTGAGTTTCGATGAAGCCAATAAGCGGTTGCAGTTTCGTTCATTCTCACCTTGGGTAGCGGCCATCCCGGAGGCAGAGAGGCAGCCGCAGGATGTGTTGCAACGCTGGGAGTTTGAACAGCCCCTGGACTTTGAAAAGCGTTTTGCCAAGCTGAATCAGGAAGTGGAAACCGAAGGCCCGGGTAAGCTTGAAGGAACACTCGCCTACTGGATATTCGATGCCGAGCATAAGTTAACCAGTACAGATCCGACCAAGGTGCAGTTTATGGATCTTTCCGGGCGCGGCAATACCTTGAGCCTCAAGGCCAAGGCAGGCAGCAGTGGCACTCAGGAGCAATTGTTTGAACTGCTCGGTGAAGCTCCTGGCTTCGGCCACGCCACTGGGGCGGCTCGTTTCAAGGGCGGCAACACCCAGGGCGGCTATTACCTCTCCAGCCAGGCTCCGACGCTGGTTTCTGCCGATGGCCAGGCGGGTGTTCTGCCGCAGTACACCATAGAGATGATAGTGCGTCTGGCACCAGAGTGGCAGGCATCGGAAAATGCCTGGGGCGCTGTCTTTGCCCATAAACCCAGCCAGAGCCAGGTGTGTGAACACCATAAGCTGGATTGTGGCGGCGGTGATCCTTCGCTGGCGTTGACCGCCTCCAGTCTCAAGGAGTTCCAGTGGATCTCCACCTCCAGCAATGGCGTGGGGCCCAGCAACTGGTCATGGGAAGTGGACAGGGATTATTGGTATCACGTGGCCATAGTCAACGACGGCCAATACGCCACTATGTATGTGGACAACTCCAGGGTAATGCGTACCGCCGAAGCCGAGCAGCATGGGCTGGTGAGTATTCCCGGCGGCGAATGGATGGTGGGCGCCTCCAGTTGGGACGGTGAGGTGGCCGATCTGTTCCGCGGTGATATTGCCGAGATCCGGATTGTCGACAGGGTATTGCCTGAGTCTGACTGGCTTAACGCCAAGTAAAAAATGCTGAAAATCAAAGAGGCTGCCCAGGCAGCCTCTTGTTATTGCAGCTTCAACCGCAGACGGGGCAGTTGGGGGTTTGCGGCAGCTTCATCTCGCGAAACTCCATGGTCATGGCATCGACCATCAGCAAACGACCATAGAGCGGCTTACCTATACCACTTATCACCTTGATGGCTTCCACCGCTTGCAGGCAGCCCATCATACCGACGACCGGCGCCAGAATACCCGACTCGACACAGCTGAGTTGCTGCTCGCCGAACAGGCTGCTGAAACAGTGATAGCAAGGCATCTGTTGCTGATAACCGAAGACGGAGATCACCCCTTCCATACGGATGGCCGCAGCGGACACCAAGGGCACCTTATGCCGAAAACAGCTGCGATTGAGCTGTTCGCGCACCGCAACATTGTCGGTGCAGTCCAGCACCAGATGGTGCTCGGCAACCAGTTGATCCACTTCGGGATCATCCAACACTCCATTGATGGTTTCTATCTGAACATGGGGATTGAGCGCACTCAGGCTCTCTTTGGCCGATTCCACCTTGGATTGGCCTATATTGCCATCCTGGTGCAGTACCTGGCGCTGCAGGTTGGACAGTTCGACAGTATCGAAGTCCACCAGGGTCAACTTGCCGACCCCGGCAACCGTCAGATACTGACCGGCAGCACAGCCTAGGCCACCGGCACCTATCATCAGCACTTTGGCCTGTTTGAGCTTCTCCTGACCTTCAATGTCCATCGCCTTGATGGAGATCTGCCGACTGTAGCGCAGCATCTCGGCATCTGTGAGTATCTCGTCGCTCATATCGGCCTCAGCACAGCACGCTGTTAAAGGGTTCTACCGTGACTCTGGTGCCCGCCGGGGTGTCGCCCTGCATCTGCTCCAGAATAATAAAACAGTTGGCCAGGCTCATGGAGGTCAGCATGCCCGAACCCTGTGAGCCGGTTACCGCCACTTCCAGTTCCCCGTCCTGATTGCGGCTCAGAATACCACGCTGGTATTCCACCCGTCCGGGCTGTTTACGTATGGGGGCTGTCAATTTGGCATCCAGTAGTAGTGGGGTTGGTTGTGGCAGCCCCTGCAGTTTATGCAGCAAAGGCCACACCAGCTTGTAGAAGGTCACCATGGATGAAACCGGGTTGCCCGGCAGACCACAGAACACCGCCTTGCCTATATGGCCGAGGGCAAAGGGTTTGCCCGGCTTGATCGCCAGTTTCCAGAAGCTTATTTTGCCTTCCTCATCGAGGATCTGCTTGGTGAAGTCGGCCTCACCGACCGAGACACCCCCGGAGGTGATCACCATATCGGCGCTGGCCGAGGCGTTGCGAAATGCCTGACGGATAGCCTCAGGATCATCTGCAATAACGCCGAGATCCTGCCACTCAACACCGGCGCGGCTGAGCAGGCCCTGAATCGAGTAGCGGTTGGAGTCGTAGATCTGGCCGGGAGCCAGCTCTGAACCCACGGGGCGCAATTCATCACCGGTGGAGAAGAAAGCGATTTTAACCTTGCGGATCACTCTAAGGCTGCTGATACCTATGGTGGCCATCACCCCCATTTCGGCGGCACCTATCAGAGTGCCGGCCCTGAGGACCTTGGTGCCGGCCAGCAGCTCTTCGCCGCGGCCACGCACATTGTCTCCGGCCTGCTTGCAAGGTTCTATGGTGATCAGCTCGCCATTGGCCTCGGTTTTCTCCTGCATTTGCACCGTGTCGAAACCCGCAGGCACAGGAGCGCCAGTCATGATGCGGACACAGCCGCCTGGCTGATACTGGCCTTCAAAAGGATGGCCGGCAAAGGAACTGCCCAGTAATTTCAGGCTGGCCTTCTCGGGTAAGTCGGCATAACGATAGGCGTAGCCGTCCATCGCCGAGTTATCGAACGGCGGCAGGTCTATGCTGCTGGCCAAGTCTTCTGCCAGTACCCGTCCCAGAGAATTCGACAGTTGCACGGTTTCGGTATCTTCCAACGGGGTGACCTGCTCGAGTAGCAGGGGCAGAGCGAGATCCGGGTGCATCAGCCCTGGATGGGCACAGACGTCTTGCGGCTTGGACATAGAGCAACCTTATTTGAGCTATTACTGAACCTGGTTGGCTATTATGCCACGCTGAAAGTGGATGACTATGATCTGCATGCCAGTTTTCGTGCCCTGGGCGCAGGCTTTTCCTTTTACAGTCAGCGGATTGCGGCAAATAACAAATGATAATTCAAGTTAAATGAAAAGTGTTTTCATTATAAATCATTGCGTTAGGTAAAGATTCTTGCATTTGTTGTGCCCCTTGATAACAATAGCGCCCATGAAACAGATACCCGAAACGAGAGGCAAGGATATGTTGGCACAAGCCATGATTGATAAGTTGAACGAGCAGATCAATATGGAGTTTTTCTCCTCTAACCTGTATCTGCAGATGAGCGCCTGGTGTGAAGACAAAGGCTTTGAAGGTGCGGCCAAGTTCCTGCGGGATCACGCCGATGAAGAGATGCAGCATATGCGTCGTTTGTTCACCTATGTCAGTGAAACCGGCGGCATGCCTCTGCTGGGCGCCATTGAAGCTCCCAAGGCCAATTTTGAATCCCTGCTGTCCCTGTTCGAGTACACTTACGAGCACGAGCAGCTGATCACCAGCAAGATCAATGCCTTGGCTCATACCGCCTTCACGACTCAAGACTATTCCACTTTCAACTTCCTGCAGTGGTATGTGGCCGAGCAGCACGAAGAAGAGAAGCTGTTCAAGTCGATTGTCGACAAGATCCGCCTGGTGGGCGAGGATGGCAAGGCGCTGTTCCTGGTGGACAAGGATCTGATGCAACTGGCGAGCGAAGGTGGCGAGACTGTGATGAATGCACAGATGGCCTAAAGCCACCTGGTTTTAAAAGAGAGCAGCCTTAAGGCTGCTTTTTTATGCCAGAAGCTGACGGATAAAGGACTCTCCCTGGATGAGGATCGGGGTCAGGCTCTTGGCAGGTAGAGGTCTTGAAAGCAGATAGCCCTGACCAAAATCACAGCCCATGGACTTGAGCAAGATCCATTGCGCGCGGGTCTCTATGCCCTCGGCCACCAGTTGCAAGTCCAGGCTCTTGCCCATCATGACTATCGCTCGCACCAGGCTGGCATCAGCCTCATTCACCAAGGCGTTATCGACAAAGCTCTTGTCGATTTTAATCACAGAGATAGGGAACTTGCGCAGATAGCTCAAAGAAGAGAAGCCGGTTCCGAAGTCATCCATGTGGATTGCCACGCCGAGTTGGCGAATGCTGTTGAGCACCTCCAGACAATGGGGGCTGTCGTCCAGCAGCATGGATTCGGTGATCTCTATATGCAGTCTCTCGGGCGCTATGCCGTGACGCTTGATGGCTTCGGCCAGCAAGGTGTCGAAGCTTACCCCACTGATGTTGATGCACTGGCGGCTGGAGACGTTGATCGCCATATCCAGTTTTATTCCTTCGGCATGCCAGTGGCTGAGGTCTTTCAGTGCTTGTTCCAGAACCCATTCGCCTATCGGCTCTATCAGGCCATTATTCTCCGCAATGGGAATGAACTTCTCCGGTGAAACCCAGCCGTATTCAGGGTCATTCCAGCGTAGCAGCGCCTCGACTGAGGTGATTTGGCCGGTTTCCATAGAGACTATGGGTTGATAATGCAGACAAAATTCCTGATGCAGCACGGCGCTTCTGAGACGTTGCTCCAGTTGCAAACGCTCCAGCATGCTGGCGTTCATGCTGGGGGTGAAATACTGGTAGTTGTCACGGCCATTGTCCTTGGCGCTGTACATGGCGGTTTCCGTGTTGCGGGTCAGGGCATCTATGTCATCGCCGTCTTCGGGATAGACACCTATACCAAAGCTGACCGAGATCAGAGTATCCTGGCCATCGATATCGAAGCTGCTGCCGAACAGGGCTTTTACCCTGTCGGCCACGGCTGTCAGGGCGGCATCGTTCTTGTAGTGCGGCAAGATCACGGCAAATTCATCACCCCCTATGCGGGCAACAAACTTTTGTTCATCCGGTAGTGACTCCAGCCTTCTCGCCACCTGTTGCAACAAGAGATCGCCGCGTTTGTGGCCCAGTACATCATTGATATATTTGAACCTGTCGAGATCGATCAGCAGAATCGCCAGTTTGTGACCATGAATATGGGCTTGCAACAGCTCGTGGTGCAGCCTCTCGCTGAACATCTTGCGATTGGGCAACTTGGTCAGAATATCGAAATGGGCCTGATACCAGATGTCCTGTTCGTATTTTTTACGGTGGCTGATATCGACAAACAAACCTATGTGTTTGAGTATGTTGTTGTTATCGTCACGCACCAGGGTGATAGCCAAAAACTCAGGATAGATCTCACCGTCTTTACGTCTGTTCCAGATCTCGCCTTCCCATTTGTTATTGGTCAGCAGACTGTCCCACATCTGGCTGAAGAAGCTCTTGTCGTGGCGATAGGAGTTGAGTATTGAAGGATTCTTGCCCTTGACCTCTTCCAGGCTGTAACCGGTAATGCGGCTGAATGCCGGGTTGACCAGTTCAATACGGTTATCGGCATCTGTGATGACAATCCCCTCGCCGGAATAGTCGAATACTGCGGCGGCCTGTTTCAGCTGTTGATAGGATTTTTGCCTTTCGCTGAGCATTTGTCCCAGTGCCTTGGCCATGTCGGCCAATTCATCCTTGCCCTCGACCTTGATATCCAGATCCAGATTGGGATCCTTGGTCATCAAGCGCATGTTGTTGGCGATGGCATAGATACGTCTGAGCAGATTGTGACTCAGGGCCCGGCCAAGAAACAACAGCAGGCCGATAGTGATGGCAGCCGACAGCAGATAGAGGGCGATAAGGCGCAGTGACTGACCGCGTTGGGCGTTGGAAAGATTGAGAATATCATCGGAAACACTGTCGGCTATGGCATCCATCTGGCGGATCCTTTCGCTGGCCAACTGCCACCAGACTTCGGGAGTCACCGGGGGCTTGGGTTGGCTCAGAGCCTTCAGGGCATCGAGCATCTCATCGTCGGAAATCTGCACCAGGGGGTCTATCTCTTCCACCTTGGCGCCCCGGCTTTGCATGGCCGCTATCAGCTGCATCTTGTGGCGATATTCGTTGAGCTTGTCCCTT
Organism: Shewanella sp. 38A_GOM-205m; assembly: GCF_000518445.1. Lineage (NCBI taxonomy): Bacteria > Pseudomonadati > Pseudomonadota > Gammaproteobacteria > Alteromonadales > Shewanellaceae > Shewanella > Shewanella sp. 38A_GOM-205m. Next base: position 56,877 of record NZ_JADP01000024.1, read on the forward strand.
ATCTGGGCAATGGCCTGTTGCTGATTGGCACTCAGAGCCTTGCTCGATTTCAATCTTTCGAGGATCTGCTCCAGTGATTCCAGCTTGGCGTTAAAGCCTTGTTGGTATTGGCCATCGCCACGCAGCAGGAAGTTTTTGAACTCATGCAGCAGGCCACCATACCCCAGCAAAGAGGCAAACTTGTGCGCCTGACGCGTGATGGCATCTTGCTGACGCAGCTGCTCCCTGACATTGTTCAATGCCTGACTCTTGCTGTCCTGCAGCATAGCCTCCAGGCGTTGTTTGTGTTCCACAATGGCGCTGGCGCGGAATAGATCTATGCTCTGATCTTGCTCTGTTATCAAGGCCAACAGCCGCTCATAACTGTCGGTGTCGAACTGACGCTTCAGCAACATGCCGTTGATCAGGCCGCGCTCACGCACCGCCAACTCCTGAATCCGCAACAGTGCGGCCAGGTCGGCATAGGCTCTGGCCTGCTGCACATTGCTCGACAGGGATTGCAGATTGGCAATGCCCAGCAAGAGTTCGTAGTTGAAATCGGAATAGAAATTCAGCGAGGCGCTCTCATCACGGCTCAAGAGTTCGCGCCGGTTGTTTTCCAGCGCCTGCTTGCCGAGTCGCAGAGCCTCCAGTTTGGTTTGCAATAGATGTTGGGCCGCAGGAGAGAGTTGTCTGGAAAGCTGTAACAGATGGGGAGAGTTTTGCAGGGCAGTTATCTGTGCCGATACCCGCTGCTGCTGCACCTGCAGACTGTCGGCAAAGCATTCACCATTACAGGCGATATAGGCGGCGCTGAGGCCCCTTTCCTGCTGTAGCTCATAGATGAGATCGGCCAGGCGCCGACCCACCTCGACAGCATGATAACTTTGGCTGGCCAAACGGTAGTTGTGCAGCAGTTCAAACAGGCGCACGCAACCCAGTAGACTAAGAACCAAAACAGGCACTAAGGCAAACAAGAGTAATTTGCGCTTTAGGCTCAGTTGGCTTAACACCTATGGCTCTCCTTGAAATTCTACTGACAAAGACCTGCCTGCAATCTACTCGAATACAGGCCATAAGGCTTGATAAGTAACATATTGCCTATCAGGGGGCGACCCGTTGTTCAAGGATTTCTAATCTAGGTCACGAAAATAAACCTTAAAAAGTGGAGGGTTAATGTGAGCCTTGTCGCAACAAAGTTTACCTGTTTGTTTAAAACAAAAGCGGCTATAAAGCCGCTTTTGATCAAATAGTTAAAGAACGCTTGTTTATTAGCCGGCGTTGGCCAGCAGAGATTCGCGATAGCTGACAATATCCTCGATGGAAAGAACCGGCAGGTCGTGTTTGTCACCAAAGGCAATGATTTGTGGCAGTCTGGCCATGGTACCATCCGGATTGGTTACTTCGCACAGCACTCCGGCGGGTTTTAGGCCAGCCAGTTGCATCAAGTCCACAGTGCCCTCGGTGTGACCGCGGCGGGTCATTACACCACCGGGCTGAGCCCGCAGCGGATAGACGTGTCCTGGGCGGGCCAGGTCTTCCGGTTTGGCGTTGTCGGCAATGGCGGTCTTGATAGTCGTCACCCGGTCGGCAGCGGAAACGCCTGTAGTGACTCCGACTTTGGCCTCAATGCTCACGGTAAAGGCGGTGCCGAACTGGCTGGAGTTGTTTTCCACCATGGGCGGCAATTGCAGGGCCTTGATTTTCTCGTCGGTAAGGCAGAGACAGACAATGCCGCTGCATTCGCGGATCAGCATCGCCATCTGGGCGTTGGTCAGGCTTTCGGCGGCGAAGATAAGATCGCCTTCGTTTTCTCTGTCTTCATCGTCGACCACCAAAACACCGCGGCCTTGACGCAATGCTTCGAGGGCGGTTTCGACTCTTTCAATCGGGGTGCCAAAAGGCGCTAATAATGACTGATTCATGGTAAAAATCCTTAAATTACGGCTTGGGTTTTCCAGAATCAGGGCAAAGAAAGGAATAGCGAGCCTCTCTGCCGCTGGCAGAGACGTATCACTAAGCGGATCGCCTCGCGGCAATCTGATTCTCTTTCATCCGGACTGAACCATCTAATGGCAACACCGTCGGCTCTGGAATAGTCACGCTAGGTCGTGATGACACCAGATCTGCTGACCCCGCCAGAATCTGGCGGGCGCTCGCGGGCTTTCATGTCGCTGACACGATTTACCGCCGGTGGGGAATTTCACCCCGCCCTGAGAATTTACCTGTTACTTGTATGTGGCAGGCGGCAACAGCATGCGCCTGTTACATACAAATGACAAGCGACAGGGTCACATTTTCTGCGGGTGAAGGGGGAGCCTTTGAGATCCGGACTCGTGCGCCAGGGCTTGCCGTTGGCGCCGGTCGGCGTCACTATATGCAGGCGGCCTGTAGTCGAGGGAGTAGGCCGCTGATATTAACGCTAAGGAAGAGTGATGAGTCGAGCAGGATCCCTGATGTTGGTTTTAGGCACAGCCTTGTGGCTGTGCGGATGCAGTGGAATGAATTCAGAAAATAAGCTGGTGGCACCGGTTGCCGAAAAACGTCCTCACACCATGAGTCTTCACGGTGTGACCAGGACAGACGACTATTATTGGCTGCGTGACGATGAGCGTAAGGCCCCGGACGTTATCGACTATCTGGAGCGGGAAAACGCCTATACCGCCGCGCGTCTTAAGCCTTGGGAACCACTGAAACAGAAACTGTTTAAAGAGCTGACCTCCAGGCTGGAGCAGGATGAGAGCAGCGTGCCGTATCGCTGGCATAACCATTGGTATTACCGCCGTTTCGAGGCTGGGCTGGAGTATCCGGTGATCGCCAGAAGCCGTGAGCTCAATGGTGAAGAGCAGTTGCTGCTAGATGTTAACCGGCGCGCCGAGGGGCAGGAGTTTTACGCCCTTGGCGGAGTGTCTGTCAGCCCGGATGAGCAGATACTGGCCTTTGCCGAGGATATTCTCAGCCGCCGTATTTACAGCGTCTATTTTAAAGATCTTGCCACCGGTGAACTGCTTGCCGACAAGCTGACGGGTGTCGATGGCCGGGTGGTCTGGAGCAATGACAACCGTTATGTGTTCTATATCGCCAAAGACCCACAGACCCTGCTGGGATACCAGGTTTTCCGGCACAAGCTGGGAAGTCCCCAGAGCGAGGATGTGCTGGTTTATGAAGAGCAGGACGATACCTTCTATATCTCCCTTGGCAAGAGTCTGGATGAATCCCTGATTGTATTGCACCACGAGAGCACCACGACCAGTGAAGTTTCCCTGCTCGATGCCAACGCCCCGCTCGGCGAATTCCGGGCGTTTCTGCCGCGGGAAGAGGGCCACGAATACAGCATCGCCAAGCGTGGAGATGAATTCTTCATCCTCAGCAACTGGCAGGCGACCAATTTCAGGCTGATGAAAACCACGGCTGCCGATGCCGGCGACAAGCGCAAGTGGCAGCAGGTACTGGCCCATGATCCCGAGGTGCGCCTCGAAGACCTGTTATTGCTGGACGATTATCTGATAGTACAGAGCCGCAGCCAGGGGCTGAGCCATATCAAGGTCTATCCCCATACAGATCTCAGCCGGGGCTATGAATTGGCCTTTGATGACCCGGCCTATGTGGTTGGTCTGGATATCAATCCCAGCCAGCACAGTCGCGAACTGAGGTTATATTACTCGAGCCCGACTACCCCCGAGAGTATTTACAGCTATCAACTGGATAAGCCGGGCGAGCGCAAACTGCTCAAGCAGGAAAAAGTATTGGGGGACTTCGAGCCCGGCAACTATCAGGCCGAGCGCTTGCTGATCCCGGCCCGTGATGGTGCCCAGGTGCCCGTGACTCTGGTGTATCGCAAGGACAAGTTCCGTAAAGACGGCAGCAACCCGCTGTATCAGTACGGTTATGGTGCCTACGGCCATATCATAGAGCCGGACTTCGACGCCTCTATTCTCAGCCTGCTGGATCGCGGCGTGGTCTATGCTATTGCCCATGTCCGGGGCGGAGAGATGCTCGGCAGGCCTTGGTATGATGATGGCAGGCTGTTTAATAAACGAAACAGTTTCAATGACTTTGAAGACACTACCCGGGCACTTTTGGATCTGGGTTATGCCGCACCCGGCAAAGTGGTTGCCGCCGGTGGCAGTGCCGGTGGTTTATTGATGGGCGCCGTGGTCAATCAGGCTCCGGGTCTTTACCTGGCGGTGGCCGCCCATGTGCCCTTTGTGGATATAGTCACCACCATGCTCGATGAGTCTATTCCGCTGACGACCAATGAATATGATGAGTGGGGCAACCCCAATGACAAGCCCTACTTTGACTATATGCTGAGTTACTCGCCCTATGACAACATTCGCCATCAGGCCTACCCGCATCTGTTGGTGACCACAGGGCTGCACGACTCCCAGGTGCAGTATTTTGAGCCAGCCAAGTGGGTGGCCAAACTCAGGGACTACAAGACGGACGACAATCTGCTGTTGTTACAGACGGATATGGAGGCCGGCCATGGCGGCAAGAGCGGACGTTTCCGGCAATTTGAAGATACCGCGCTGGAATATGCCTTCTTCCTCGGCCTGTTGGGACTGGAATGAGTGGTGATAACTGGCAGCTGTATATCCTGCGCTGCGCCGGGGGCGAACTGTACACAGGGATCACCAAGGATGTGACCCGGCGCCTGCAGGAGCATCAGAGTGGCGGCCCCAAAGCCGCCAAATATCTGCGTGGTCGCGGGCCTTTGCAACTCGTTTATCGTGAAGAGATTGGCAGCCACGGTGATGCCTTGCGGCGGGAAATGGCGGTAAAAAAGCTGAGCAAGCGCGCCAAACTGAGTTTGATTGCGAAGTCAGCGGCTATGCCGGGGTGAGTGACCTTAAAAAAGAAAAAGGAGCAGGAGCGCCAATGGCCGGGCCATTACAGCTGGCGCTTCCTGCGGTCGGGAAGAGGGTCCCCAAGGAGGGGCCTATGGCCCATCAGGAAGATAGTGACAAAGAGCCGCGGTCGGCGAGTTCCACAACGCCAGTCGACGACTGTTTCTCTTATCAGCTAAAGCAGAAAACATGCCAAAACATAATGCATTGTTTATGTTTGCTATTTTTGCAACTACCTTCCAGCAAGTGTCCGCAGTAGTGTCCTCTTTCCTTAAAAAGTGACCGATTTAGCTATTCGGGTGTCCGCCGGACACTCGAGCAGGGCCCAGAGTGGTTTTGCCCGAAGCGAGAGTGGGTGATCAACAGCCAGGTATTGGCCAAGAGTGCACCTCCCAGCAGCAAGGCGCGTTGCCAGTGCAACCAATATTGCTCCGGGAAATCACAAGGATGCTTAACAGCCGCAGTCAACACGCTGATAGTCAGTAGTGTCAGCAGGGGTAACTGCCAGGAAGGCGGCAGTATAAGTTTGTGCTGTAGCCGACAGGCCATAATGGCTATCAGCCAGCCCAGCAATGCCCCCAGCGCGACATCCTGCGGCCAGTGTGCGCCAACAGCAATTCGGGACAAACCCACCAAGATAGCCAGCCCCAGTAGGCAGCAGGCCCAAAACCTGTCAGTGAAGAGTTGCCAAGCCAAACCGGCTAAAAGGAATACAGTCGCCGTGTGTCCGGATGGCAAACTATGCCTTAAACGTACTTCTCCAACTATATATGCCTCATCCACTGACATGGCCGGTCGGCCTACATTGAAATAGTGTTTCAGCAAGCTTATCACCAGGGCACAAGTTACCGAGGCAAGCAGGGTCGCCGTCAGCCATTGAGGGCGGCGCATCAGCAGTAAGAGCCAGAGTGAACCGGCCGTGGTGCCGTTACCCCAGTCGGTTAGAAGTGCCAGCGCTTCTTCGGAAAAAGCTTGTCCCAATTGGTTAATCTGAATAAATAACGCCTGATTCATCTCGGCTTTCAACAACAGCAGATGTCCCAAAAACAGCAGCCCTGGAAGTATAAGGCTTGCTGGTGTCGCACTGGGTGAGTGCATACAGGTCTCCGGTCTATGGTCAATACCGGGAGAATAGAGAGCCAAGTGTCGCTGAATTGTCGCAGCCGGTTCAGTTGTCTAGAGTCGTTCCAGCGGGAAAAGTGACGGTTGCACAGTAGCCCAGTGGTGAAGAAGATATTTGGAACCCCCAATGGTAACGGCGGCAGATGTCCCTTACCAACACCAATCCCACCCCGTATCCATCATGAGGGCTTTGGGGCTCGGCAACATAGTTGCCAACACTGATAGATTGCGCATTGGCTTTCAGGCTGACCTGGCCCTGAACACTGTGTTGAAAGGCGTTTTGCAGCAAATTGCTGATCAGCGAAGTCACCAGTTGCGGATGCGCCTGCAGCCTGAATGGCGTTATTGTCATTACCAACTCGCAGTCTGTCGCCTGACGTAGTGGGGTCAAAGGTTGCAACAGAGCTTCAATAAAGGCCTGATCCAACTTCATCCACTCGGCTTCAGCAGTTTTTTTGCGCCGGGCCAGCAGCAATAACACTTCTGCCAGCGACTCCATTTGGGTGACGGCGCGACGGATCCTTTCCCGGGTTTGGGCTCGCTCCGGGGCGAGATTGTGGAGTGAAAGTTTGAGCACAGTCAGAGGTGAACGAAATTCGTGGCTGATGTAATGAGTAAACGCGCGTTCCCGGGCAAGGGCTTGGCTGAGTTCGTTATGGCTTTTGTTCAGCGCGTGCTGCAGTTCAATAAATTCACTGGTATCGTCCTCAATACTTACAGGATCGAGGTTTTCCGGCTCGTTTTTCAGTTTCTTGGTGAGCCGGCTGAACGGCGCTGCAATCGCTGAGGCTTGATGACTGATATAGATACTCGCCAGGGCAAACAATCCAAGGGCGGTAAACACCAAAATCGCATCTACCATGAAGGCATCCCAGCCCTCGAGTTCAAGCAGGTCGACCCTTTGCAACAGGTACAGTTTTTTGCCTTTATGCTTCAATACCAACAAGTTGTATTCGCGGCCATCGGAGAGGTGCAGGTTGTGTAAACCTGGGATAGGTGAACCGAACTCTTGTGCCAGTTCGCCTGGGAGTTGCTCGTACAGGGTCAATAACTCACCAAACTGGCCCGATAAGGTTCCCAGGTTACCTGAGTCATAGAGTGCCAACACATTGGGGGCGATCAATGTTAAATAGCGACTGTGCAAGCGATTTTCCAGTACTCTGGCCCCGGTCTCCACTACCAGAAAGTAAAACAACATCAGGAGCGCGGCTCCTCTGAGAAAGCTGCGATTGATCTTGTGGGCGATGGAAAAAGTTGTCACTGCAACTTGTACCCTATCTTGGCTATGGTCTGGATCCTTGGTGTAGCAAAGGGTTTGTCCAGTTTTTGTCGCAGCAGATAGATGTGCTTGCGCAAGATGTCCTCATCCGGGAGTCCGTCCTGCCAGAGAGCCGACTCCAGCTCTTCTTTGCTGATGACTTGATTGGGGCGACGCATTAGGCAGGTTAACAGGGTAAAGCTGGCTGGGCTGAGACTGATTTGCGCCCCTTCCCGCCACACTTCACGGCGCTTGAGATCCAGGGAGATTTCCTTATAGCTCAGCCTTGAGGCGAAACCTTCTCCAGAGGTGCGGCGCACAACAGCTTGCATTCTCAGCCATAGTTCCTGGGTATCAAAGGGTTTAACCAGATAGTCGTCGGCACCTGTTATCAGCCCGGTATGAATATCTTCACGGGTATCTCTGGCTGTCAGCATGATTACCGGACAGTCGATCCCTTGGTTTCTCAGCTGTTGGCAAAGGCTGATGCCATCTAGCCCTGGCAGATTCAGGTCCAGCAGAATTAATTGATAGTGATGCGAAAGCGCCAATTCCAGCCCTTGGTTACCGTTTCTGGCAAAGTCCCAGTCCAGCTGCGGCAGTTGTTCGGCGATCAAGGCGGCAGTATCCGGATTATCTTCAATTAACAACACCCTCACTTTCCTTAATCCCTCTGACAATTCGTAGACACTTGTCCAATTAGAGTTCGCTTCTTTCCTATGGTTCATTTGGAGGCGGAAGATGCGCAACTATTGCTTGAGCACCACGATACAAAGAAAATTCTGGCGTCGATCTTTAGGACATTGGCTCAACCAGCAAGGGTGGCAGAGAGGTGTTGAGCTGGGAGTCAAGAGCGGTCGTTCCACGGCGGCTATGCTATCGGTTAACCCCGGTTTACAACTGACAGGAATAGATCTTTGGCAGAATCAGCCCGGAAACTCTGCCTATGCAAACAACGCCGAGAACGAGAGAAAGGCGAGAAGGATTTGTCGCCGTTACTCGGGTTTAACCTTACTCAAGGGGGATGCCTTACAGTTGGCAGGACATTTTGCCAATGCCAGTCAGGACTTCGTCTTTTACGACCTATATGACTATCGTTGTTCCAACACAGAGTTCGTGACTCAGATATTACGGCTCTGGTATCCCAAAATTGCCCCAGGCGGGGCAATTGTCGGGCGCGACTTTGACAATCAGGACTGCTTGCGGGCCTTTGCCGATTTAGGTCTTCCGCGTCCTGTGGCTTGTATTATTCGCGGGCGGGCGCATCCCAGATTAAAGGCGGTGTTTAAGCCGAAGCGATAGCGAACTGTGGGTATGAAGCTAATTTGATCTATCAAAGGGTTAAGTTGTAGCATCCGCCATGCTGGCGATTGAATGGACAGGGAGTTTTAGATGACAAGCAAGGCAGAAGCAGAGTACCAAAGGCTGAATCAGCTGGCCTGGAATGAGCGTACCAAGTTACATCTGCAGTCAGAGTTTTATGACGTTAAGGGGTTTCTCAGTGGTCGCAGTTCGTTGCGGGAAATAGAGCTGGCCGAACTATCGGTCAAGGGCAAGTCCTTGCTGCATCTCCAGTGTCACTTTGGTCTAGATACTCTCTCCTGGGCCAGAGAAGGGGCCGCCAGTGTCGCAGGCCTGGATTTGTCTGACGAGGCCATTACCAGTGCCCGCCAACTGGCGGAGCAAGCCGCTATCGACGCCGAGTTCGTTTGTGGCGACCTCTATCAGGCGCCGGCTTTGCTGCAGCGCCAATTCGATCTCGTGTATGTCTCTTATGGCGCGCTGGTTTGGTTGCCGGATCTACATCGCTGGGCAGAAACTGTGAGTGCTTGCCTTAAGCCGGGCGGTGAACTCTACCTGGCCGAGTTCCATCCATTGCAGGCATTGTTTGACGGTTATGACTACTTCCACACAGGTAAGGCCGATGTAGAGTTGGAGGGCAGCTATACCGAGAATGCTCAGGAAGCACAGCATACCACGGTTTGTTGGTCACACTCCCTGGCTGATGTCATCAGCGCCTTGTTGGCCAATGGTTTGCAGTTGCGGGCTTTTCGCGAGTATGACTTCAGTCCCTATGACTGTTTCGAGGGCTTGCAGGAGGATACGCCGGGGCGTTTTAGGTTATATCATCAAGGCAAAGCCATTCCCTTGGTCTACAGCTTGAGAGCGGTCAAGGAAGGCTAAAGAAACAGGGCCTAAAGGCCCTGTTTAAACTGTATTTTATCTCAGGCGTGAGAATCGTTTGGCTTGCTGAACTTACCAGGCCAGCTCAAGGATTTCACGGCTGCTGTCCAGACCGAGATCGCCGGTTTCAGATAAGGCGGTCATGCCGTGAGCTTCCAGTGCGGCAACGACATCGGCGATACGCTCTTGCGGCACATCATAGTCGCGCAGACGAGTCTTGAGGCCAACCTGTTCAAAGAAGGCCTGAGTGGCTGCAATGGCTTGCTCGATACGGCTGTCTTCATCACCCGAAGTGATATCCCAAACCCGCTCGGCATATTGCAGCAGCTTGGCGCGTTTCTGTTCCTTGCGCACCCGCCATACAGAGGGTAAGACTACGGCCAGCGTTTGCGCATGATCTATGCCGAACATGGCAGTCAGTTCGTGGCCTATCATATGAGTGGTCCAGTCTGCCGGTACGCCGCTGCCTATCATGCCGTTGAGCGCCGAGGTGGCACTCCACACCAGGTTGGCGCGGGCATCATAGTTCTCCGGCTCGGCCACGGTGACAGGGCCCACTTCAATCAGGGTCTTCAGTATGCCTTCGGCCATTCTGTCCTGAACTCTGGCATCCACGGGGAAGGTGACGTATTGCTCGACCACGTGTACGAAAGAGTCGACTACGCCGTTGGCGACCTGGATCTTCGGCAAACTGAAAGTCAGGCTGGGATCCAGCACGGAGAATACCGGGAAGCTCTGCGGATGAGTCACGGGGAACTTGCCACCCTGATGGCTGACCACGGCAAAAGCATTCATTTCTGAGCCTGTAGCCGGCAGTGTCGCTACCGTACCGACGGGCAGTACCTCTGTCACAGGAACCGGGTTGAAACCGTGATGCAGCAAGCTGCTGCTGTCGCCATCGAATTTTGCCGCCAGGGCAATAAACTTGGTGCCGTCCATCACTGAACCGCCACCGACGGCCAACAGAAAGTCGATGGATTCGCGCCGCGCCAGCTCGGCAGCCCTGGCCAGGGTGTCGTATTTGGGGTTAGCCTCAATTCCACCGAATTCAAATACAACACGGTCGCCCAGCGCGGTTATGACCTTGTCCAGGGTGCCGAAGCGTTTGACACTGCCACCGCCGTAAGTCACCAGCACTCTGGCATTGGCCGGTACCAGTTGATCCAGTTCTGCCAGTCTGTCTTTACCAAAGACTATGTGGGTAGGGTTGCGATAGTCGAAATTGAGCATGATATTTCTCTCTTCTACAGCCGAAAAACTATGGTTGCCATCTTAGTCCCCTCAGCTTGGATTGAAATACACATTGCTGGAGCATTTATGCCTATTCCTGCCTAGTTTGGTTAATTGGGGCTTGAATATGGCTATTTTGATGCTTTTTTCTGTAATGGTGCTAGTATCCAAACCCTGATGATTGGAGAGTGTTATGAGTGATATTGCAGCCTTAATGGCGGCCCTGGCGGTGGATGAAGGGGTCAACAGCACCAGCCTGCCAGGGGTGCATCTGTTTCGCAGTTCGGCCTATGGCAGCCGTGGCCCCATGTGTTATTCCCAAGGGATCATGATAGTCGGCCAGGGGCGTAAACGTGTCTATCTCGAAGATAAGATCTATGACTATGATCCGCAGAACACCCTGGTGATGACAGTGCCTATGCCGGTGGAGTGTGAAACCTTTGCTTCCGAGGAAGAACCGGTATTGGTACTCATGGTGGATATAGATCTGCAGCAACTGAACCAGTTGATCCGCATGATGGATCAACACCACAAGGTGCCCAAGGATCTCGATGATGCCCGTCAGAGCGGCTTCTTTGTTGCCGCCAACAGCGAAGACATGCTCTGCTGTGTCGAGCGTTTGCTGCTGGCTCTGCAGTCGCCGTTGGAAGCCGAGGTCTTGGGTCAGGCCATGGTGCAGGAGTTGCTGTTTCGGGTATTGGCTTCTGACAATGCGGCGCCTTTATATGCGCTGGCACTCAGTCATACCCGTTTATCCCGGGTAGAGAAGGCGCTCAAATATCTGCATCAGAACTATCGTGAAAGTGTGGAGGTAGAGCAGCTGGCCGAGTTGGTCAACATGAGCCCCTCGGCATTTCATCGCTGTTTCAAGGAGGTCACGGCCTCATCGCCCATTCAGTACTTGAAGAAGATCCGCCTCAATAAGGCCAAAGAGTTACTGCAAAGACAGCGCCTCAAGGTGAAGGAAGCGGCACTGGAAGTGGGCTATGAGAGCCCGGCCCAATTCAGCCGGGAGTTCAAGCGTTACTTCGACCAGAGTCCGGGAGAAGCTGCCAGGCTCTAAGGCTGACTCCAGAAGGTTTTGCGAACCGAGACCTCACCCGTATCCGGCTGATACTCCATGATCAGTGTCGGTTCATTTTGCTGGATAAAATACACTGAGCGGTAGATGCAGGTATTGGGCGTCTGCTTATAGGTATAGGCCACGTCGACAGTGGTTGTAGGCAGATTGGCATCTTCTACATAGGCTATGCTGAGGTCGGTATCTGTGAGGCCATGCCACAACTGTTCGCAGGCGTTGAAAATGTGAGTATCTTTGCCTGCAGTGGCATAGGGCCAGCCGTTGACACTGGAATCAACACTGCCATCACCAAAGCTGGCCAGATTGTCGATGGCACCCTGATATCCCTTGGCCAGATAGCCACTGTGATAGAGTTTTACCGCAGATTCAAAGGCGGCATACTGGCCCCTGAACACCTGCTCTGTGGCGTCGTCGCGCAGATTGAGGAACTTGGGTGCGGCCACCACTGCCAGGATCCCGAGGATAATAATCACCACTACAAGTTCAATTAGGGTAAAGCCCTGATACTGCTTTGCTTTCATTACATCGCCCGGTTTATAGAATAGAGATATTGCCAACTGAATCGTCGCTAGCGCGGCAGTCTAGCCAAGCCTCTGACGTCTGGCAAGCTGAGAGTGGCAGTGGATATAGGGAAGGCCGCAGCCATGGAATCCTTAATGGTATTTTGCCTCGGTGCATAAATCCAAAGGCATTAAAGCTTAAAATATTGTTTTACATGAAACTATAGCTTTGTTCACACTCCGGTGACCTAAAGCATGGCAATCTTCGACTAGGCTGGTTGAGCCTGTGGCGGGATGACGGGCTAATATTGATACAGAAACTATCAGGGAGGAAAACAGATGAAATGGATTGGGATCTTGTGTGGCTTGCTGGTGTCACTGCCGGTAGCCGCGGCAGAAGGGGAATACTTCTCTGAGGAGATAGTTCAGCAAGGCACTTTAGCCAATGAAACCCTGCTCAGGGATGCTATGCCGGGAGTGGCTGCCGAAGTGGCTCGTCGCGGCTGCGAGGTGCCGGAGCAGTTTTTTGCCTTTGTGCTGGCGATGCCCAAAGGCAAAGTCGGTGAGCGCTACTGGCATGAACGCTGGATAGTCGAGGGTTGTGAGCGTGAGTACCCGGTGGATATCGAATTTCGTGAAGATGGTGTCAGCGCCGCCTACTGGACCATCAAGAATAAAGGCTGAACCGCTGGATTAGCGGTTCTGGCAATCATCTCAGAAAAGACAGACCCAGGCCTTGGCCGGGGTCTGTCTTCAAAGGTTTAATACAGCTCAGGCGGCCTCGGGGTTATTTTGCGGCAACTGCGCCCGAACCTCTTCGAGACGCTGCTCATACCAGGCGGTTTCGGCCTCGGTAAAGCTCTGCAACAGTTCCTGTTGCTGCAGTACCTGATCACCCAACAAACCGAACTGGTTATGTTCTTCCAGTTCCAGCTGCAGCCATACGGCGGCATCTACCCTTTGGTCCAGTTCGAGGTAAGTTTCATACAGCTCTTCATAGGCCAGGGTTTCTCCGCCGAAGGCGGCCTTCTCCAGCCAGGGCAGCGCTTGTTGCAGTTCCTTGTATTCTCGCTTATCCGCATACAGCAGAGCCTGGCCTTTGAGGAGATCCAATCTGGCCTGGGCCAGGCTGTCTATGGGGTGTAGCGCCAGATATTCCTGCTTGAGTGCTTCGGCCTGCTGTTTTTCCGATTGGCTCAGACGCGCCGCCAGTGACTCTTTGGCCTCGATATACTCGGCTTCGTCCCCCATAGCGGCAAACTCGAAATGCATCAGTGCCAGTGGCAACTGGCGATTGACGCCCAGCCCTTGTTCATAGAGTTTACCGAGTTGAAAATGGGCACTAAGATCCCAAGCCTGTGCCAGGGGTTCAAGTATTGCCTTGGCACGCAGATGATCCTGACTGTCGCGGGAGTGGTCGAGCAGGAAGCCGGCCAACACTGGACCTGCCACGCTATCATCTTCATCGGCCGCGGCCTTTTCCAACCATTCTCTGGCCTTGTGCAGATCTTGGGGTAATTGGTCACCGCGCAGGTAGCGCTGTCCAAGCATCAACTGAAAGTAACTGCTGTCCTGGGCCTGCTCTATCAACAGCTGCTCGGCCTGGCGTTTATCCACTGGGCCGCCTAGGCCTTGCAACATCATTTCCGCCAGATGACCGGCGCTGGCCGCTTCACCCAGCTGGTGTGCCTTGGTGAGCCAGAATCTGGCCTGCTGCAAATCGGCTTCCCCTTGTCTGGGCTCCTGCAGCAATATCCCCAGATGAAAGCAGGCTTCGGGATCATCCTTGGAGGCGGCCAACTCGAGCCATTTCATCGCCTTGCTGCCGTCCTTATCGAGTATTGGGTTACGGGAATAGACCCGTCCCAGTTGGCTCTGGCTCTCAGTATCACCGGCTTCGGCTCTGGGGAGTAAGTTTCGCTCCAGCAGCTGAATATTGTCACCAAAAGCAGGGTGTTGGCGCAGCTCCAACATCAGGTCATGGAGCTTGGCAAATTCATTGTCCAATGACGAGGCCTTGGCGGCCCAGTGCATCGCCTTGTCGGCATCGTTGGGCACCATCTCCAGCTCGGGACGGGTATAGAACTCATAGAGCATTTGGGCAGCGGCGGGATGATCTTTACTGGCGGCCTGCTCCAGCAGTGCTATGCCTTCATCGACTCTATTTCTGCCAATCAGTCTCAGGCCTTCATTGGCCATGGCATCCGGGTCGCCGCTTTTCACCGCCTGGGCTCGTTGCCACTTTTTCAGGGCGATAAAGAAGGCCACAAACGCGATAATGATCAGTATCAGTTTCATTGTTTTCCTTAACCTTGGGAATTTGGCGCGGACACAGTAAACGCTGTCATGGCGTTTTTTGCAACAGCTATTAAAAGACCGCGGCGGTGCGCGGTCTTTGGAGTGAGAGAGTTGAACGGCGCCAGTATATCCCAGAACTGTTCTGGCTTATAAAAACGGCATAAGGCTTCCTCGTTAGAAACTCCAGGTCATCCCCAGCCAGTAGCGGCGGCCGTCTTCGATATAGCCGTATTCTTCCTGGGTAATCTCTTTGTCCAGTAGATTATAGATACCGGCGCTGAGTTTGAGGTTTTCCATCAGCTGCAGGTTGGCACCTATATCCACCAGAGTGTAAGAGGGGGCCACCAGAGTCGACGAAGAGGGCCCCGTGGTGGGTTGGCTCTCTTCACCCCGGTAGTGCACTCTGGCCCAACTGCCCCAGCTGTCGTTGATTTGCCAGTTCAGGGAGGTTTGCAGCAGGTGCTTGGGCAATTGATTCAATGGACTGCCCTGATAGCGGCCTGTCTTTTGCTCTGAGTCCGTATAGGTGTAGTTGGCCGAAAGCTGGATGTCATCATTGATGTCATAGTTGAAATCCAGCTCGAACCCTTGAGTTACCGCTTCATCCACATTCACGTAAGTGGTGGGATCGGAGCCAAACTGGTTCGGACCGTCGGTACACTGACTCTCGGGGCAGGGTACTCGGGTAATTTTGTCTTCAAACTCGTTATAGAAGATGGTCAGGGCCGTGGTGATATTGTCGCCGAAGCCGGTGTGCAGCCCCAGCTCGTAGTTGATTGAAGTCTCGGGTTTGAGATCCGGGTTACCATACATATTGCCACCGCGGCTGACCTGGCCCCAATCCGGCACAGTTTGTCTCAGGCTTGGGGCTCTGAAGCCGGTGGAAACACCACCTTTGAGCGTTGTGCTGTCGGTCAGGTCCCAGACTCCGTAGATACGGGGGCTGAAGTGCTCGCCAAAGTTTTCGTCATCATCCATGCGTAAACCGGCCGTCAGGGCAAAGGTGTCGCTCATGCGCCATTCGTTTTCGGCAAATACCGACCATTGGCGTCTGCTGATGTCACTACGGTCACCTATCTGGTTACCTGTCTTGTCGCTGAGATCCTGGTAGTTGAAGGCGGCCCCAAAGGTGGTGGTATGACTATCACCAAAGCCGGTGACCAGACTAGTCTGGGCATCAGTGTTCTTGATGGTCATCTCTCGGCTTTTGTTTTCGAACTCTTCATATTTGACCCAGGTATTACTCGTGCCTATTTCCCAGCGGCCCGTGTGTGCCAAGGAGTATTTGCGGCTCTCATATTCGGTGGTGGAGGACGCCGGGCAGCCGTAACGACCGCAGGATTCACCTGGAGCGAGCGGGGCGACGGTTTTGCCCAGGGTGCTGTCCAACTCTTGAACGGCACTGCTGACTTCCAAAATGATGTCGTGGTTGTCACTCGGGGTCAGCGAGAAACGGGCACTGAGATTGTTGGCATCTCGACCGCGGTAACCGCCGGTTATCTGGTCTTCTTCACGCTTGGTGTACTGGCCATAAAGTTGTAACCCCAGCCAGTCCGGGATCAGGGCACCGCTGACAAAGAAGTTGCCCTGATAGATATTGCCGGATTCGCTGTGTTCCTGAACTGTGCTGTCCAGTCTGAGTTCTCCCTGCCAGTTTTCCGGAACCTTGCGGGTGATGATATTGATCACCCCGCCTATGGCGTCAGAACCATACAGGGATGACATGGGGCCGCGCACCACTTCGATTCTGTCTATTGCCGATAGTGGCGGAGTCCAGGCGCCTTCGACTCCCGGGCCATCGCTATTGGTGCGAGTCTCCCGGGATGACTGGCGCATGCCGTCTACCAGGATCAGTGTGTATTGGCTTCCCATGCCCCTCAGGCTAATGTCACGGCGATCGCTGCCGCCGGTAACCACGACACCGGGAACATCCAGCATGGCATCGGTAATATCGCGATAGAAACGGCTATCCAGCTGTTCTCGGGTAAGTACGCTGATAGAGGCGGGAGCATCCTTGAGTTGTTGCTCGTAGCCGGAGGCGGTAACCACTATGACTTCCATGTCTTGGGGCGCTTCATCGGCCTGTGCTGCAGGTATGAGGAAGAGTGCGGCAATGGCGCTGGCCAGAGGGCTGATTCGACACAAAGACATCGGCTTTAAACTCCTGAATGCATAATTGCAAATTTGGTAAATGAGAATGATTTTCAATGGCGAGAATTTACGCCGATGATACAATCCTCTCAAGCGCATTTTTCTGGAAACACAGTTAAGGAATGCTTTATGGCGACCGCCGTAACTGAGATGTTTTTGCTGTTGTGATGGGGCTTAAAGATGAATAGGCAGATGGTCAAGGCGATGCTGGTATTTGCCACCACAGTTGAGAAAGGCACCATGAATGCCGCCGCCAGGCAGTTATGCATGAGTACATCTGCCGTTAGCCAGCAGATCTTCAAGCTGGAGCAGCAACTTGGGCTTGGGCTACTAAATCGCAGCACCAGGGCGTTGACACCGACCGAGGCAGGTAAGCTCTTTTACCAGAGCTGTGTACAGATGATAGCTCTTGCCGATGAGACAGAGCTGCAGCTGAGTCGTTTGAAGGACGGTCCGGCCGGAGAGTTGCGGATAGCCGCCCCTGTTGGCTTTGGTGGCGGTCTTCTCAGTGAGCCGCTAAGGCGTCTGTTGGAAGCGCATCCCGGCATTCAATTGTCGCTGCAGCTGCAGGATGAGACTGTGGATCTGGTGGGTAGTGGCATAGATCTGGCCATCTGTATCGGGCCTTTGGCCGATTCGGCGCTGGTGGCTCATCATCTGGCCGATTGGCAGATGCTCCTGTGCGTGGCACCTGACTTTCTGCGTAGGCGAGGGAACTCAATGCCCATGCATCCCGGTGAATTGCAGAACTGGGAGCGTCTGTGCCATAAGGGGAGTATGGTGCAGGACAGTATGTTGAGTCATACCGTCAGTGGTGAGCAGCTGTCTTTGGCGCCAGGGCGTCTGGCGGTCAACAATATGCAGAGTCTGATCCGTTTTACCTTGGATGGTTTGGGTTATGCGGCCTTGCCGGAGCCTGAAGTGCGGCAGTTTTTGCAGCAGGGCACTTTGTTGCCTCTATTGCCTGACTGGCAACTGCCGCAGTACAGCGTTTACGCTCTGACTGCGGGACGAGAGGCGCAGGCGCCAAAGATCCGCGAAGCCATAGCAACCCTGAGTGCCTGTTTTGCAGAAGATGGTCCACTGGTTGCCGCTTGACTCAGGATTGTCATTGCCAGTTGGGGAAATGGCTACAGGCCAAGATGGATTATTGCTTTACCAGCGGCTGTCGTTTTCACAGGGGCGGCCATCATTGTCGCCATCCATCTTGGTGTTGGGGCAGTAACGGTTGAAGTACTCGGCTTCGGCTCTGGAGGTCATCTGGCTGCAATACTGGCGTCCATCGCAGTGGAAGCCGGCGTCCATCTCTACAGGTTTACTGGCATAGCGCGGGGCGGTTTGAGCCGCTTCGCGGATGCTGTTGCTTATGGTGTCTTGGTGAATGTCGGTCAGCTGTTGCGGTTCATTGCCGCTGAGTTTTACCCAACTCAGGTAACAGGCATAACCAAAAATAAAATAAAAAACAAAGCGTTTCATCTTTTTCCCTTAAGTATTTCGGCATCCTTGGCCAAATTGAAGTTGGCTTTGCATCTTTGAGTGGCTAAACCGCCCAAGGTGAAATTTTGCGTCGATATTGCAGCCTGTTCCGGGGGAAAATTCAACTTAAATTTGACTTGCGTCACCCTATTACCGGGTGCGATGCAGTTTACTCTTCCGCCAAGGCCTGTAGCCTGTGCATTTCATCCTGCACCTGTTGCACATATTGGTCCCAGTAGCCCAACTGTCGAAATTCTTCCAGACAGCAGCGATAGAGCTTGAGTTTGTGCTTGTTGGCCAACTGCGGCAGTAAGCAGATTTCTCCTTGATTGCTAGCATCCATTCCTTTTACTCCTGTCAGGCGATACTGCGTGGCTTCCTGCCACTGCAGATAAGTTACTTTTTAATCAGTTGCCTGATGGTGCCGACTCGACTGATATCGGCGGCATTTGGACCCGGCCAAGCAGGGGCAAGCCCTATGCCACCGGGGGTTGCCAAGGGTGAGTTGACAATCAATTTGAATGTTTTTGGCGGATTTCTTAATGAAAAATCAGCATAAGCTTAAGTAATTCAAGGCAAATTTCTTACTGCTAAAGTACGGGTATTTCAAGAGTGGCTTCCCCTGTGGGCCATGCTTGGCTATGCTGCGCTATTGGCTGTATTGGGGGGAATCATAATGGTCACAGAGTTTAGGCAACTGCAAGGCACGGCTTTGGTGCTGGAGGGCGGCGGCCTGCGCGCCATTTATACCGCCGGGGTGCTGGATGCTTTCCTGGAAGCCGGAGTCATGTTTGATTATCAGGTAGGGGTTTCCGCTGGAGCCATCTACCCGGCTTCGTACCTTTCCAGGCAGAAGGGGCGTAACCTATTAATTCAGCAGCGTTATCTTGCAGATAAGCGCTACATGGGCATGAGGCATCTGCTGAAGACGGGCAACTATGTCAACACTGACTTCACCTATAGACGTATGGCGCACGAGTTGCTGCCGTTCGATTTTGAGACTTTCCTGTCCTCGGGGGCCGAATTCAAAATAGGTGCTTTCAACTGCCTTTCCGGTGAAACCGACTTCTTTGGCATGAGTGATTTTGGTGGCCACGACGAGCTGTTGCAGATACTGATCGCCTCAAGCAGCCTGCCTTTTATCTCCAAACCTGTTGCCATCAATGGGGTGCCTTATCTTGATGGTGGCATTGCGGCTCCTATCCCGCTGCAGCAAGCCAGAGCCGACGGCTATCAAAAACAGCTGGTTATCCTGACCCAGGCCGCGGATTACAGTAAGTCAGCCTTTAAGTTTAAATGGTTGGCACAAAAGGCCTATCGGCGTTACCCCAAGGTTGCCGAGGCTTTGCTGAGGCGCCATCAGGTGTATAACCAGGCACAACAACAATTACAACAAGCGGTTGCTGAAGGGAGTGCCATGGTGATCCAGCCCAAGATGGCGCTGGACTTGTCGAGGCTGGAGCGCGACATCAACAAGGTAGAGGCTGTGTATCATTTAGGGCTGGCCGATGGGCGTGAAGCGCTACCGGCTGTGCAGCAGTTCTGTTGTTTTGGTGAAAAGCAAAGGGCTGGATAGCGAATGGAGCCAATAACAAGCACCAACCTGACACTGCGCCGCTTAAGAGCGTCAGATCTTGCCGCCTTCAGCCGTTATCGGCAGGAGCCGCAGGTGGCTCGTTATCAAAGCTGGGACACCTTCAGTCTCGAACAAGCCAAGACCTTGTATGAAGCCATTCCAAAAGCTTGGGCGCTGAGCGGTCATTGGTATCAACTGGCTATTGAGCTTACCGACGGCACTCTGGCCGGCGATCTGGCCTTGCACTTCATTGATGAGCAGCAAGTGGAGTTGGGATTCAGCCTGGATCCACTCTGCCAGGGGCAGGGTATCGCCAGGGAAGCGGTATCCGCCGTGCTGGATTACCTGTTTCGTGAGCTTGGCAGACACAGGGTGATCGCAATTACCGACACGGAGAACCTCCCTGCCTGGCGCTTGCTTGAGGCCGTGGGCTTTCGCCGCGAAGGGCATTTTATCGACAATATTTTCTTTAAGGGACGCTGGGGCTGTGAGTATCAATATGCCCTGTTGGCAAAGGAGTGGTTATCCAAATGAAACAGCAAGTTGAAGTTCTGGAGCAAACCGCCGCTGTGGAGGACTTTATCCGTTTGCGGCAGATTACCGGACTGAGCCCTAGGCCGAGAGCCGGTGTCGAAAAGGCGCTGCCCAGCAGCCTCTATGGTGTGCAACTTGTTTTCGAGGGTGAGTGTATCGCCATGGCCAGGGTGGTGGGGGACGGAGCAATTAATTTTGAAGTGGTGGATGTAGCTGTCGATCCCCGCTGGCAGGGACAAGGCTTGGGGCGTTTGTTGATGCAAAAGGTGATGGACTATCTGAAAGCTCACGCCTTCGAGGGGGCCTATATCACCTTGATGGCCGATGTGCCGCAACTGTACCTCAAATTTGGTTTCAGTTTCAGTTCACCGGCCAGTGAGGGCATGTATCTTGTCTGGCCGCCCAAGGCCGAGTTGAGTGCCTGAGTCCGGCCAAGGATCCTGAGCCTCAGCAGCGGCTCAGGGACGCAGTGCCGGCATCCGGCCACGGGTTGGTCGCACACTGGACAACAGCATATAGATACAAGTTGTGGTCAGACACAAGCCCAGATACATGGGCAGACCCTGCTGTTGCTGGAAGCCGTTGGCCACCAGAGGCCCGATAACTGAACCCACAGAGTAGCTGAGCAGCATAAGTTCGGTTGCCGCCACTATCTTGCTGCTGTCGAGGCTGTCACAGGCCAGCGTAATAGCGATAGGGTAGAGGGCGAAGGCGGCAGCCCCCAGCAGCAACAGGTTGAAGCCCATCACTAAAGTGCTGTGACTCAGCAAAATACCCACAACCCCGGCGGCGCCCAACAAACAGAAAAGTGCCATCAAGAGAGTCTTGCTGAATCTGGGAGACAACCAACTGACCAGGGGTTGCACCAACATGGCTCCCAGGATCACTATGGCCATCAGTTTGCCCGTCAGCTGGTGGTCACCTGTCTGCTCGCTGAGAAACACAGGCATCAGGCCATAGATGGGGCCCAATACCAAACCTGCAACCAGACAGCCCATGATGGCAGGGCGACTGACATGCCTGACTTCTTTGAAGCTAATCTTCTGGTGCTGTATTTTTTGTGGCTGGCAGCGCTTGGCCAGCAGTGGCGGCAATACGGCCAACACCAGTACTATAGCCACCAAAATATGCGGCATGGCACCATCGACACCCAACTGTCCCACACCCAGTTGTCCCAGGGCGTTACCGCCATAGAGTGAGCCTGTATAGAAGCCCAAACGCTTGGCTCTCTGCTTGGCGGTGTCGGCTATCAACAACCAGGACTCCACCACTACGAAGATGCCGGCCACGGCAATCCCGGCAATAAAGCGCGCCGCCAGCCAAAACTGGCCATTAACCACCAAGGGCATGCCAGCCACTGTCGCTGCCAGTAGCAATAGAAACAGGATGAAGGCACCTCTGTGTCCCAGGCGTGCCACGACAGGTGAAATACAAGTTGCCCCGAGCAACAGGCCGAAATAGAAAATACTCGCCAGCCAAGCCGCCAGATCTGTCGCTAAGCCAAAACCGTCCAATGCCAGCGGCAGCAGACTCATGTGATAGCCGGAAGCCAGAGCAAACAGGGTCAAACCCGCAACAGGTACCCAGGCACTGTTGTTGTGAGCGGTGGCGTGAGGTTGGGACAACTCAGACTCCAAATAGAAAAACGACCTTTTAAACGGAGATCAGTTTAAAAAGTCTGAATGGTGAAATTTTCCGCGAATATAGGAGTCTGTAGCGCTCGGGTAAAGTGAGTTTATTTTGTTGTCTTGGAAAGAAAATTTCACCAAAGTCTGGATGTTTAATAGTCTGTTTTAACTTTGAATAAATGTAAATAAAAACTCGCTTAAACGGCAATTTTTGCTGAGTTAAAACGGTGTTTTTAGCCGTTTGGCAATATCACCTCTTGTGGCCTTTGTTGTTGGCTGCGCTGCATTTAGTGTTTGCCCTGGGGTAAGATGGGGTCATTCGTTTCTGTGGACTATTTCTATGGCCAAGATTTTGCTCGTTGCCAACCTTAACTGTGACCGAATCTTATTGCTGGATAAACCCTTGCGTACCGGAGGCAGATTCCATTATCAGGATGGTGGCCAACGCTTGGGTGGTGGTGGCGCCAACACTGGCATAGGGTTGGAATGGGCCGGCCATAATGTGGCTCTGGTCAGTCAGGTTGGGCGAGACGAGATGGGCGATTGGCTGCTGGCCGAAGCCAGTACCCAAGGGTTGGATTGTCGCAGGGTGCAGCGGCGAGCAGGCAATACCTGTGAAATGTTGTTGGTAATGACCCCGGATGGCGAGCGCACCATTATCCGGCCGCAGCGGCCGATATTTGAATTGCCGGCGCCGCCCAAGTGGTCGCAGTGGGATGCCTTATATATCAACTCCTCTGCCGAAGGGGCGGTCAGTTGGGCGCGAACCGCGCTGGAACACACTCTGGTGGTGGCACAATTGGCCAAAGATGATAGGCCAAGACCCTGCCATGTATTGCTGTCTTCGGTAACCGATATGCAAGGGCGCAGCGAGCTCAGCCCCTGGCAGTTTGGGCGTCAGATAGCCGGTGATGCACTTAAATACTTTATTGTGACTCAAGGCGAGCAGGGCGCGGTGTTATACCAGGAGAATGGTGAGACGCTGATAGCGGCGGTTCCGGCGAAAGTGGTGGATACCACGGGTGCCGGTGATGCCTTTGCAGCCGGGCTTATCCATGGTTTGGTATCGGGAATGGCAGTGGAACAGGCCATGAAGGAAGCCGCTCAGTGGGCGGCTTTCGCGGTTGCCTCGGAAACCTCGATTCCGGGAGACGCCTTGCGTCAGTACCTGCAAGCACAGCAGGATTGAGCTTGTCATAAAAATCCCGCATCAGTGTCATGCCGCCGTCATCAAGTGGGCTTAATCTTGCTGGCGATCTTTGGTTAGAGCTCAAGGGCTCTTCGGGTTTCTCCCTTCTTGTTTATTTATGTGCTAACTGGCTTGCCCTGCTCTTGAAGTAGGGCTTTTTTTAATTCCTGTTGCCCAAGGTTCGAGGCGATTGTCATCCCACTGTCGCATCTGTGTCATGAATGCGTCACCTAATAGCCCCAATATGTACAGCGAGTCTTCTTTATGGCGCTGTGATTCGCCCGCTGATTCCCAACTGGTTTGCTGGTGCCCCGTTTCTTAACGGGGCTTTTTTTATCTGTTTTGGCAGCTTGTTGCCGGTCTGGGTAACCAGATATCGAAACTTGGGCCACCGTTTGCGGTGTCGCTGACGCTAATGTCCCCACAGTGCTGGCGAATGATCTGGGCACTGATGGCCAGCCCAAGGCCGTGACCGCCGCTGCCGCGATCCCGTGATTTGTCTATGCGAACGAAGGGATCAAAAATGCGTTGTTTATCTTCATCCTGGATCCCTGGGCCATCGTTGGCAATGTGCAGCCAGATCCTGTCAGTGTCGCCGCTGAGCCTTATGCTGACGCTTTGGCTGGCATAGCGGTAGCCATTGCGGATGATATTGCTGACAGCTCTGTGCCAGAGGCGCAGATCTACCATGGCCTCCAGTGGTTCTACCTTGGTGAGTTCAAGGGCGATATCGGTTTCAAACTGCAGGTGGGCAATCAATTCCTGCAGCCCGGTATCCAATGATTGGCAGCTCAATTGTAATGGCGCCTGACGTCGCTCCATTCTGGCGTATTGCAGCAACTCGTCCACCATGGTGCCGAGTTCATCCAGGTCCTGATGTATGCCTTCCAGATAAGACATTTGCTCCGGGCGCACGCCGGAATCGTCCAGCATGTCCAGATTGCAACGGATCCTGAATATGGGGGTACGCACTTCATGGGCAACGGCATTGGTGAGTTGTTTGTTGCTGTCGATGAGTTTGGCTATCTTGTCAGCCATCTGATTGAATGACTGGTTCAGGTGTCCCACCTTGTGCCAAACACCTGTCTTGGCCCGTACTTTGAAATCTCCATTGGCAAAGGCACTGTGAACCCTTTCCAAGCGGCGCAGACGCCGGGCCAACAGGTAGAGCAGTACAAAGTTGATAAAAGCCAACACGGGAAACAGCACCCAGAGGGCAACGGATTCTTTGAAATAGTATTCCTGCCAGAAGGGAGCGGACTCATCGCGGCTGATGGCATACACCTTATCTGAGCCCTGGAACATGATATAGGAGATATCCTCTTCCATGTCTTTGACGTAATGCCGGTTGTCTTTCAGGATCTGTTTTTCTTCAGCCGACAGCTCGGCCGAGTCCAAAGAGATGACCCTCAGCTGTTTGTGCACGTTGCCTAGCACCTGCTCAAGCGAGGCCTCGGCGCTGGCAACACCCTTGGCGGCCGAGATTTCAGACAACAGCTGGCTCAGTGACATATTGGTGCGATCCAGATAGTCGCTTTCCCACTCATCGGAGGAAAAGAAGTCCAGCTGAAAGACAAAAATGATGGAGGTGAAAAACAGAAACACCAGCACCAGATAGGAGAAGATAAACAGGCGCTTCATTACCACCTATCCGGCACAAATAGATAACCCTTGCCCCTTACCGTGATTATCTTGCGTGGCAAACTGGGGTTGTCGCCTAATTTTTTACGCAAAATCACTACCTTGTTATCTATGCTGCGGTCTATTCCGTCGTACTCTATGCCGCGGGTTTCTTTGACCAGAAACTCCCGCGACAGTATTTCATCCGGATGTGAGCTCAGCAGCCACAACAGGTCGAATTCGGCAGCGGTGAGGTTGACCTCTGCCTGACTGACGGCGCAGAACTTGCGGGCATTGTCCAGATAGAGTTCACCAAACTGACGTTCACGGTTGCTCTCTGTGACCGCGCTTTCCTGCCGTCTCAGTAACATGCGGATCCTGGCCAGCAGTACCCTGGGCTGAATAGGTTTATTGACAAAGTCATCGGCGCCCATCTCCAGAGCTGCCACTTGATCCATGTCATCTTCACTGGCGGTGAGGATCAGTATCTTGCCTTGGTATTGGGCCCGGATTTCACGGCAGATACTCAAGCCATCGTTTCCCGGCAACATAAGATCCAGGATCACCAGCTCAGGTTGACGCTCGAGTATTTGCTGGCAGGCACAGTTGCCATCGTCTATCCGCTCTACATCGAAATGTTGGTTCCTGAGGTAATTGGTCAGAAGGTCACTGATCTTATTGTCGTCTTCTACGAGTGTTATGCGAGTGTTTGCCATTTCCTGCCGATAAGCTTGTGGATCAAGATAAAGCAAAATTAGCACCCCGATTACATAAGTGACAATTTGATTGGCATAAAGGGGGACTCAGTCACCCCTTTACCAGTGACCATTCAGTCTTTAACGCTGACATTACTGAGAATATAGCTGACTTCATAAACCCGGGTGCCTGGATTTTCCGGCTTCTGGTTCAGGCCGGTGACTTCCACTATCACTGAGGTTTCCCTCTCAATCGAGTTGGAGCCCCAGAGCCAGCTATTGTCATTGCGACCCACACCAAAAGTATTCACTGCATCCCTGTTGGTTTGTTCGCTGTCCAGGGTGAAGAAGGCAAATCCCCCTTGCTGGCTCAACTCTGCCGCTTTGCGCAGAATGTATTTGCGGGCCAAGGCCCTGTCAGTGTTGTTATTGCCGACAAAACTTATTTGCCAGGCATTTGAGGCAATTTGGG
Source organism: Shewanella sp. 38A_GOM-205m (assembly GCF_000518445.1). NCBI lineage: Bacteria > Pseudomonadati > Pseudomonadota > Gammaproteobacteria > Alteromonadales > Shewanellaceae > Shewanella > Shewanella sp. 38A_GOM-205m. The sequence goes on from NZ_JADP01000024.1 coordinate 82,720, forward strand.
TTGTCTCAAAGCCTTTGCCAAAGGTCCAGAAGGATTTCTGGGTGTCATAAGGGGTAGCACAGCCACTGACAACTATGGCTAAGCCTGCGGCAAGCAAGAGGGTTTTAAGCGATTTCATCCAAGGACCTCAGATTCAGAAGTAATAAGTCAGTGCCAGGTTGGCGTTCCACTGCTGTTTGCCATCCACAATCGGCGAGTCGGCAATGGCGGAATCCAGGTAGCTGTAGTTGCTGCTTTGGCTGAGTTCGAGATGTTCGCCCAGAGGCACAATCAGCTTGTAACCTGCGTTGTAGGTGAAGGCTTTGCCCGGTTGGTAGGCCTTATGCTGCTTATTGGCTTCAGCCTTGCTGACTCCGAAGTAGTACTGGGTAAAGTCACTGCTCAGGTAGCTGACGCCGGCGTAGGGAACGACACTACCCCAGCCCAGGTTTAGTGGTACGGCGTAACGGACCTGGCCGATAAAGCCGTTGTATCTGTTGGTTACGTCATGTTGTACCGAGGTGGACAGAGTACCGAATCCCAGTTGGGTATCCAGGTTGATACCCAGATCGCCACTCAGCTTACGTTCATGGATGCCGCCAAGTGCTGCTGCGTCTGAGTCTTTCAAGGCAATACCCGGACTCCCCAGGTACACACTCAGGTTGAACAGATCTTTATCATTACCGAAGAAACGGTAGTTGATATTGGCCAGTGAGGCGTTGAAGTCCTTGCCGTTATAACCCAGGTTACCGAATGGACGCAGCTTGGAATCGACGCCTTGATAGAGTTCGCTGCCCTGATAGGCACCGGCAGAGACAAAGAAACTGTTTTCATGGCTGTAAATCTGGCCATTACGGATATAAACGTCAGTGTTGTCCGCCAAGGCGACACTGCTTACTGCAGCCCCAACGAGGGCCAGGGCGCTGAATCTGAATGCTTTCATATTACTTCTCCTGAATACATAAGAAATCCCTGGTATTGTCCTCGGCGCCAAGGTCATACAATAGCGCCGCTTTGTATGGAAATGTCCGTGATCTGTCCCGTAAGCTTGGAGTATGATCGGGCTTTGGCACCCGAAGGGAGACGTAACGTGACCAAGTGTTTGATTGACAAGATTTCTGGGCTGTATGCCGGTGATGAACTGACATTCAGGGACAAGCTGGCAAGCGGGATAGATAACAAGTCTCGGATGGAGACGCTGGAGGTTTTCAGCGACAGGGTTGCGGGTGATGCCCAGGCGGATCCCAAACATCATGGTGGCCCGGATAGGGTACTGCATCATTTCCCTCGCGAGCACTATGGCCACTACCGGCGCATGGGGCTGATAACTTCGGGGCAGGATGCACCTGCCATGGGAGAAAACATCAGCAGTGTTGGCCTGACCGAGGTGGATATTCATATCGGCGATATCCTCAGCTTTGGCGAAGTCGAGCTGCAGGTCACCCAACCACGTTCCCCCTGTTTTAAGCTCAATCACCAATATGGCCAGCGGGACTTTGCCCTTGCCATGCAGCAAACGGGTATGTCAGGTTGGTTCTATCGGGTGCTTAAGCCTGGCATCATAAGCTGTCAGGATGCCCTGATACTGAAACAAAGGCGTACCGATATCAGTGTTGCCGAGGCGATGAAGCTGTATTTTCGCCCCGAATTTGATGCGGCCGCCTATGACAGGCTGCTCAGTTGTGAAGGTTTGGCAGCCAGCTGGGTAGGCAGCTTGCAGCGCCGACTGGAGCGGGGCAGCATAGAAGACTGGCAGATGCGCCTTTATGGCCCGGATAGTTTGGCTTTGAACTGAAAAAGTTAGGAAACAACATGGGAAAACAGGAAAGAGACATGGGAATGTTGGTGCACCTGACGAGTTTTGCCGGTTACCTGATCCCTTTCGGCACTATCTTGGGGCCGTTGATCGTTTGGTTGATGAAACGGGAAGAGTTTGAATTTGTTGATGTTTGTGGCCGTAATTGCCTGAACTTCAAAATCAGTATGATCATTTACACCATCATCAGCCTGATCCTGATCTTTGTTGGCATAGGTTTGGTGCTGGTGGCTGTACTGGCGATTTTCGATGTGGTGGTGACCATAGTCGCAGCGGTCAAGGCCAGTGAGGGGGTGGAATACAAGTACCCCTTGGCAATCAAATTCCTGTGAACCCGGGCCATTCATAGGATGGCCTTGTTGCCGACAGCGGAGGAGCAATGCGAACCTTTTTATCCGGTATCAATAACTTTTGGGTCGGTCTGGTGTTCGGGTTGTCACTGCCGCTGTTGTTAATCGTGCTGACGCTGAGCGTGACCCTCTATCAACTCACTGACTTTGCCAATGATGTTGCCATAACCCCTCTGTATCAGCGTGGAGAGCAGACTTTAGCGCGGGTCGACCAACTGCTGGTGACTCTGGATCAACGACTCAGTGTTGACGACCCAGGCTTATTGGCACCACTGAAGCAAATAGAGTTGTTGCCTGAGCTTAAGTTGTTGGCTCTCAGCGTTGCCAAGTTACAGGTTGAAGAGAACCAACCAGCGCTCTCTGCTGTGAAGGCTGAGCTGGCGACTCAACTCGATGCTTCCCTTAAGCAAAGGTTTGCGACAGCCGAGGCTGAAGCCCTGAGCCAGCATTTGCAGCAAATTCTGGAAATATTGGCCAAGGGTAAAGAGGCGCCTTTGCCGCCTCAATCCTGATTATTTGCCGAGGTTTCTGTAGCCAGTTGACTCAGCGCTCGTTGGCGGTAATCCAGCAAGGCAAACACCCCGAATAGAAAGGCGTTGAGATAGTCTTTAGCCTTGAGCGGCAACAACTGACAAAATATCGTGTGAAATATCAGCACTTGCAGCCCATGCATCATGGCGGTTACCCCGAGAAGTATGGTGAGTATCACGCCGATATTGCCTTCAAACGGGCTGAACAGGTTGAAAAACATCAACACCCAGGCCAATAGGGTCGCCAGTTTTCCCAACACTAATACGGCTTTCATGACTCTACTCCTCCCGGGAAGCGATACAGGCGGTAGCTGACCTGGCCGGCCTGCTTCTCTTTCAATGCCTCCCAGTCAGCCGGTATCGGTAACTGCTGCAATTCTGATTCCACTTCGAGATAGATAAGGGCGCCTGGGTTGAGCCATTGATGCCGGGCCAGCAGGGTTAGGGTTTGCTCGGCCAGTCCCTTGCGAAAAGGGGGATCGATAAACACGATATCGAAACGGCGATCGGCAGGGCGCGCCAAACCGGCCAATACATCGCCGTTGATGACCTCGGCACTGTCGCATTTTAGGGTTTGCAGATTCTGCTGCAGTTGCTGAGCGGCGGTTTTTTGCAGCTCATAGACTCTGGCAAAAGCGGCATAGCGGGATAGGGCTTCCAATGCCAGGGCGCCACTGCCACCGAAACAGTCCAACACCGAGCTGCCACTGAGTTCACCTGCCAGCCAGTTAAATAGTGTTTCCCGCACTCTGTCTGTGGTTGGCCTCAGGCCTTCCAGATCCTGGATGGGTAATTTTCTCGAGCGCCATTGGCCTGCGATAATACGAACCTGACCGCTGCCCGGTCTATTTTTGGCCATCTTGCCCCCGTGATTTTGCCTGAAGAAAGAAAGTGGTAGACTATGCCACCTTAAAAGCGTCGCTATTTTATAACAAACTCAGCTGAAAAGGTGAGATGAAGCTAAAGCCCTTTATCGCTCGGGAATGCCCATAACAGGCCCCGCTGCTCCAGGGAAATAGTTGCGACCTCAAGCGGGAGCCCGGCTCCTGAAGATCCCCCACGATGTTGAGCACTGGTAGCACTGATGGCAAAGAAAGGTTTTTTTTCCTGGTTTCGTAAAGACAAAAGTAATGACGAAGCCGAGCAGGCGGCCAAACTCGCCGAACAACAAGCCGCAGAAGCCGCGGCCGAGACCGAACGTTTAGCTGCTGAAAAGGCGCAGGCTGAACAAGCCGAAGCTGATCGTCTGGCTGCTGAAAAGGCGCAGGCCGAGCAAGCCGAAGCCGAGCGTATTGCTGCTGAAAAAGCGCAGGCAGAGCAGGCCGAAGCTGAGCGTCTGGCTGTTGAAAAAGCGCAGGCAGAACAGGCAGAAGCCGAGCGTATTGCTGCTGAAAAGGCGCAGGCAGAGCAAGCCGAAGCCGAGCGTCTGGCAGCTGAAAAGGCGCAGGCCGAGCAGGCAGAAGCCGAGCGTATAGCAGCTGAAAAAGCGCAGGCCGAGCAAGCCGAAGTTGAACGTCTGGCTGCTGAAAAAGCGCAGGCAGAACAGGCCGAAGCCGAGCGTCTGGCAGCTGAAAAAGCGCAGGCAGAACAGGCTGAAGCTGAACGCCTGGCTGCTGAAAAAGCGCAGGCCGAGCAAGCTGAAGCTGAACGCCTGGCTGCTGAAAAAGCGCAGGCAGAACAGGCCGAAGCCGAGCGTCTGGCAGCTGAAAAAGCGCAGGCAGAACAGGCCGAAGCCGAGCGTCTGGCCGCTGAAAAAAACCAGGCCGAACAGGCTGCTGATGAAGCTCAACCTGAGCCACAGGCAAAACCTGTTAAAGAGGGCTTCTTTGCCCGCCTCAAGCGGGGGCTGATGCGTACCAGCGAAAATATCGGTAGCGGTTTTATCGGGCTGTTTCGCGGTAAAAAGATTGATGATGACCTGTTTGAAGAGCTGGAAGAGCAACTGCTTATTGCCGACGTTGGGGTGGAAACCACCAGTCGGTTGATCTCCAGCCTGACAGATCATGCTTCACGCAAGCAGCTCAAGGATGCCGAAGCCTTATATGAATTGCTGCAGCAGGAGATGCTGGCGACGCTGGAGCCTGTGAGTGTGCCTCTGGTGCCGGATAATGCCGCCGGGCCTTTCGTTATTTTAATGGTGGGGGTCAACGGCGTTGGCAAGACCACTACCATAGGCAAGTTGGCCAAACAGTATCAGCGCGAAGGCAAGTCTGTCATGCTGGCAGCCGGTGATACCTTCCGCGCCGCTGCGGTTGAGCAGCTGCAGGTTTGGGGCCAGCGCAACGATATTCCTGTGATTGCCCAGCATACAGGTGCCGATAGCGCCTCTGTGCTGTTTGATGCCCTGCAGGCCGCCAAGGCCAGAAACGTCGATGTGTTGATTGCTGATACCGCTGGTCGTTTGCAGAACAAGAGCCATCTGATGGAAGAGCTGAAGAAGGTGGTTCGGGTGATGAAGAAACTGGATCCGGACGCTCCCCATGAAGTGATGCTGACCCTGGATGCCAGCACGGGCCAGAATGCCATCAGTCAGGCGCAGTTGTTCCAGGAAGCCGTCGGGGTTACCGGTATCAGTATCAGCAAGCTGGATGGTACCGCCAAAGGCGGAGTTATCTTTGCCATTGCCGATAAATTTGGTATTCCTATTCGTTACATAGGCGTGGGAGAGCAGATAGACGATCTGCGTACCTTCAATGCCAAAGACTTTATCGAAGCCCTGTTCAGTCAGGAGAAGGCGGATAACTGATATATGATTCGATTTGAGCAGGTCAGCAAAATTTACGCCGGGGGCCAAAAGGCACTGTCTGATGTGAGTTTTCATCTTCAGCGGGGCGAAATGGCCTTTCTTACCGGGCATTCCGGGGCCGGTAAGAGTACCTTGCTCAAATTGATCACAGTTATCGAGCGCGCCAGTGCCGGCCGGGTATGGATCAACGGCCATGATATCGCCGGTATCAAGCGCGGCCATGTGCCTTACCTGCGCCGCGATATCGGGATGATCTTCCAAAGCCACCATCTATTGATGGATCGCAGCGTGTTTGACAATGTGGCGCTGCCCTTGGTTATCGAAGGTTTTACCCTGGGGGAGATCCGCAAGCGGGTAGCCGGTGCTCTGGATATGGTGGGGCTCTATGGTAAAGAGCGCCATAATCCCATCATGCTTTCGGGCGGTGAGCAGCAGCGGGTAGGCATTGCCAGGGCGATAGTCAACAAACCCCCTCTATTGCTGGCCGATGAGCCTACGGGTAACCTGGACCCCAAGCTGTCCATGGATATTCTCAGGCTGTTTGAAACCTTCAACGATGCGGGCACCAGCGTGCTGATTGCCACCCATGATCTCGGTCTTATCGCCAGAATGAAATACCGCACCCTAACCCTGAAGCAGGGGCGGATGATAGGTGGTGAAGAACTGGGGACCAGCCCCATGAGCGCTAAGGAATAAGCTATGTCTGCCCAGCCTTCATTGACCCGCAGTAAACTCCCGCTTTCCGGCCGGATAGTGATGTTTTTTATCCGCCATATACAGCATGCCATGGCCAGCATGGGTGAGTTGTGGCGTAACCCTATCTCATCGCTGATGACCATGGCTGTGCTGGGTGTCAGCCTGAGTTTGCCGGCCGCCTTGCAGGTGCTGGTAAAAAATGCCGAAACCATTACCCAATCCTGGAGCAGCGCGGCACAGATCTCCTTGTTTATTGAGGGGAACCGCTCAGAGCAGAGTATTCAGAGCCTGCTGACACGGATAAAGGTCTACCCGGAAATCGATGAGGTCGACTATATCAATCGTGACGAGGCACTGGCGGAGTTCCAACAGCTGTCGGGTTTCGGCGAGGCGCTCTCCTATCTGGAAAGCAACCCTTTGCCGGCGGTGATCAGCGTGATCCCCACTGAAAAGTATTCCAGCCCCGCAGGCGCCAGAGAGCTTTTGACCAAGCTGGAGCGTGAGCCTGAGGTGAGCTTTGGCCGTCTGGATATCGAGTGGCTGGAGCGCTTACAGGCGCTGGTGCGCCTGTTGGAACGTACCGTGCTGGCGTTGGCGGCACTGCTGATCCTGGCAGTGGTGCTGGTCATAGGCAACACTATTCGCCTGGCTATAATGAATCGGCGCAGTGAAATTGAGGTCATGAAGCTGGTCGGGGCCACAGAAGCCTTTATTCAGAGACCCTTTCTCTACACTGGCATCTGGTATGGTGTTATCGGCGGTATACTCGCCTGGGTGATAATCAACCTCTTGGTTTGGTACCTGGATGGGGCGTTGGCCTCGCTTTTGGGCCTATATGGCAGCCAACTTGAGATGCAGTCCCTGACCTTTGTTGAGCTGCTACAGATGATGGCACTGGCGTCATTTTTGGGTTGGTTGGGGTCTTTCCTGTCGGTGCGCCAACACCTGCGAGCCATAGAGCCTCACTGATGTAAAAATGAACTTATCTTCACTTGCATTGTCCTATTTTCGGGGTAAAAATAACCCCGGATGTTGGATACGGCGTTGACAATATATGTCAATTGACCGATAGTGCATCGGCTCATCAGCGTTTTTTTCGACCCGAAATGAGCATCAAAGCAGTAAGAAACAGGAGCGTGAATGACTGATCAAACGCAATCAATGGCACTGATGGTTCCCCAGGGGAGCAGCAGTCTCGAGGCCTATATCCATTCGGTAAACAGCATGACCATGCTGGACGCCGAGCAGGAGTATGAGCTGGCGAAGCGTTTGCAGGAAACCGGTGATCTGCAGGCGGCTAAGCAACTGATTATGTCGCACTTACGTTTTGTGGTGCATATTGCCCGCGGCTATGCGGGTTATGGTCTGCCACAGGCAGACCTGATCCAGGAAGGCAACATAGGCCTGATGAAGGCGGTCAAGCGTTTCGACCCTGATGTGGGTGTGCGTTTGGTGTCTTTCGCCGTGCACTGGATCAAGGCAGAAATTCATGAATATGTGCTGAAGAACTGGCGCATAGTCAAAGTTGCCACCACCAAGGCACAGCGTAAGTTGTTCTTCAACCTGCGTAAGGCCAAGAAACGTCTGGGTTGGTTCAGCGATGAAGAGGTCACTATGGTGGCGGAGAATCTTGGCGTATCCAAACAGGATGTGACCGAGATGGAGTCGCGAATGGCGGCGCAGGATCCGGCCTTTGACCTGACCAATGATCACGATGATGATCATGACTTTGCCCCGGCGCTTTATCTGGAAGACCATTCTTCCGACTTGGCGGCCCAGGTAGAAAATGACAACTGGGAATCCAATGCCCAGAACAAGTTGTTGTCGGCGATCAAGACCTTGGATGAACGCAGCCAGCATATTCTGCGGGCCCGTTGGTTGGACGATGAAAAGACCACACTGCAGGAGCTGGCCGATACCTATCAGGTGTCTGCTGAGCGGATCCGTCAGTTGGAGAAAAACGCCATGAACAAGCTCAAGGCTTGTATGGACGTATAACGCAGTCAGCAAACTATTCAGTAAAACCCGCCTTCTGGCGGGTTTTTTGTTGTCACCCCAAAACCACCTCCTATGGAGGTGGTGATCGTCAAGTCGGGGCTCAGCCCGAAGAGTGCCCATACTGCATACTGACTCGGTTTGTTACCAGCAAATCAAGGAGTAAGCAGTATGAGCCGATATGAAAGTGCATCGCACATCTTCTATCGCTGTCAGTATCACATTGTATGGAAGCCAAAGTATAGACACAGGATCTTGAAGGGCCGAGTTGGGCAGGAGGTTTGTCGGAGTATTTATATCTATAGTGGCATGAAGAGGTGTCGGATAGTAGAGCTAAAT
>NZ_JADP01000025.1:0-90933 GCF_000518445.1 Shewanella sp. 38A_GOM-205m
GGTTTACCTGCTCAGGGAGCAACTCAAGGAGATGTGGTACTGCACAGATGAAGCCGAAGCCACGGCTCAATGGAACCTCTGGTGGCAACAAGTCAGAGAGAGCGGTATCAGGCCACTACTCCAATTTGGCCAGCGTCTTAAAAACTATCTTCATGGCATAGTTGCTTCAGCGGTTCATCCGTTGCACACCTGCCGACTAGAGGGGATGAACAACAAAATCAAACTGCTGAAGCGAATGGGCTATGGCTACCGGGATACCGAATACTTCTTTCTGAAAGTCAGAGAGGCGTTCCCCGGAGATCCGCGATGAACCTTTTTTATTGTCTGAGTGTCAATGAACTTCCTTGACCCTTGAAAGGGCGCTGTCCTGCTCTTCCAACTGATGGCTCAAGGTTTCGACGTCAATAAACAGGGTTTCGGGTTTCAATTCTTTGTTGGGTAAGCAAATACAGGCCGCCAGGCGATAATCCAGCCGAAGATGATGAAATTTGCTGTACTCTTCGCTGAAGGCCTTGAGCTTTTCATTAATTCGCTCAATCACTTTCTCTGTCCCCATTTTATCGACGTTGAACAGACCAAGGGCGAACAGATGGTGGTTCATGCGCCCTAGTAGATCTGTATTGCGCAGCAAGGCTTCCTGCACCTGTTTGGCAAAGAATTCCAGCAGGTGAGGTTGGTTAACTGTTTCATGTATGTGAGGGCAAAGATACAATAGCGCCAGACTCTGGTGATCTCGCAGATGGCGATACCATTCACGGTGAAAGACTTCCATAAAATAGGTCCGGTTATAGACCCCGGTTTCCGGATCCCTGAAACCCGAGTTACTGAAGGAATAAATCATGGGTTGGCTCCGAGCTAGTGACTGCTACAAGTATAGTTAACCAATCCATCTACTGAGTTGTGACAGGAGAATAACGACAATGAAAAAAGGGTTTTTGCTGTGCTCTATTATTTTGGCGTTGAGCGCTTGCTCCAAAGAGGAGAGCACTTTAGTGACTCAGCCACAGGCGGAGCAACAGCCCGCTGCGGCAATGGCACAAACGGCAGAGCAGGCTTATCTCGCCATGGTGGATCAGTTCTTCAAGGACTACCTCAAGCTTGAGCCCATCTATGCCACCTTTGTTGGGGTCAATGATTATAACGATACCTTCGGTGGCGACCTCTCCGAGGCTTACCTCAAACAGCGCCATGAACTCAATAGCCGCTACGCCGCCCAGGCCAAGACCATAGATAGACAAGCCTTGCCCGAACAGTTGCAACTCAGTTACGACATGTTTGTCTATGACAGAGACATGGCGTTGGTGGATGAAACCTTCCCCAGCCGTTTTATGCCGATAAGCCAGTTCTACAGCACAGTGATTACCATGGTGCAGCTTGGCAGCGGTGAGAGTGCCCAGCCTTTCAATACCCCGCAGGATTACGCCAACTGGCAGCAAAGGGTGAAAGGTTTTGTCAAATGGACTGAGCTGGCGAAACAGCGTATGGATGAGGGCATTGCCAGCAAGGTTGTGCTGCCACGGGTATTGGTCGAGCGGCTTATCCCTCAGTTGCAGGCGCAGTTGGTGGACACGCCTCAAGATAGCATTTTCTACGCCCCTGTGACCAAGATGCCCGAGAGCTTCAATGCCGCCGAGCGCGCCTTGATTGAGCAGGAATATCAACAGATGATCAGCCAAGAGTTGCTGCCGGCTATCGCCTCACTCAAGCAATATTTTGAGCAAACCTATCTGCCGGCCTCACGGGCCACTGACGGTTGGTGGGCGCTGCCTAACGGTAAAGTCTGGTATCAACATCTGGCCAATGCCCATACCACAACCACTATGGCGGTGGACGATATTCATCAAATCGGCCTCAAGGAAGTGGCGCGGATCCTCGATGAGATGGACAAGGTGCGCCAACAAGTGGGTTTTGAAGGTGATCTCAAGGCCTTCTTTGCTTCACTGTCATCCGAGCCAGAGTACTTCTTCAGTGACAAGCAGGGCTTAATTGACGGCTATATGGTGCTCAAGGACAAGATCAATGCCGTACTGCCCGGTTACTTCAATGTGATGCCCAAGGCCGATTATGTAGTGAAGCCGGTTGAAAGCTTCCGTGAAAAATCAGCCGCCGGAGCCTCCTATGAAGCACCGGCCGTCGATGGCAGTCGTCCAGGGGTGTTTTACATCAACACCTATAACCTGAAAGCTCAGCCCAAGTGGGGCATGACCACTTTGTCATTGCATGAAGCGGCGCCGGGTCACCACTTCCAAATAGCCATCAAGCAAGAGCTGCAGGGCGTGCCTGAGTTCCAGCGTTTCAGCGGTTACACCGCCTTTGAAGAGGGCTGGGCCCTCTATGCCGAATATCTTGGAATAGAGATGGGTTTGTTTGAAGACCCGTACCAGTATTTCGGCAAGCTCTCGGATGAAATGCTGCGGGCGATGCGTCTGGTGGTGGATACCGGCCTGCATGCCAAGGGCTGGAGCCGCGAACAGGCGATTCAGTATATGAAAGACAACTCTCCGCTGGCAGAAAGCGACATTATCGCCGAGGTGGAGCGCTATATGGCAATTCCTGGTCAGGCACTGTCTTATAAAGTCGGTCAGCTGAAGATCCTGGAGCTTAGATCCCGGGCCGAGAAAGCCCTGGGGAACGACTTCGATCTCAAGGCCTTCCACGATCAAATTCTCACCACGGGTTCCTTACCCATGGCGGTGATGGAAGCCAAGATAGATCTCTGGATAGAAAAACAGCTGAAGCAGAAAGCATCAGCCTGAGACCAGACTTAAGTCGAGTCTTTGATAAGCAAACTAAAAACGCCGCCATCAGACGGCGTTTTTCATTTTCAATTCAAGGCTTGCCATTATTGTTGTGTCAGTTAACTTCTGACACAGAATGATATTATACTGGCTGGGTTTGTTCGGTGAACCACCGAAAAAGGCCACTTGGCCAAGATTACTGAGGAGCAAATTATGGTGCAGGCAACAGCAAGACATCTACTGGTAAAGACCGAAGAGGAATGTGCCAGCTTGAAACAACAGATTATCGATGGTGCCGATTTTGCCGAGTTGGCCCGTAAACATTCCGCCTGCCCTTCAGGAGCCCAAGGCGGTGAGCTGGGCTCTTTCGGCCCGGGTATGATGGTGCGTGAGTTTGATGAAGTGGTGTTCAGCGCGCCGCTTAATGAAGTACAGGGGCCGGTGAAAACCGCTTTTGGTTTTCACCTGCTTGAAGTTACCAGTCGCGATTGAGCCCGGGTTAAACAAGTGATAGAAATCTATACCGATAGACTCAGGCTCAGGACTCTGACGGCGCAAGATTGGCCGGCGTTTCTGGCGCTGCATTGCGATCCTGAGGTGGGCCGCTTTGTACGTGAACCGGAGCCGCAGGAGCAGATTGAAGCCAAGTTTGAGCAGCGAAGCCAGCCTTGGCGTTACGAGTCCGGGGATTGGCTGACGCTGGTAATTGAAGAACTGGGCAGCGACTGCTTTGTCGGCTTGACCGGCTTTTACTGTGTCGATCCTGAGCTGGCGCAGGCCGAGGTAGGTTATCTGTTGCATCCGGATATGCAGGGGAAGGGCTACGCCACAGAGTCGCTACGCGGGGTAATAGATTGGGGTTGTTTGAGCTTCAATATTCACAAGTTCATCGGTCACTGCGCCAATGACAATCTGGCTTCGGCCAAGGTCATGGAGAAATGTGGCTTCGAGCTTGAGGGAATATTGCGGCACAACTTCCGTATCGGCGATCTTTGGGTGGATGACAGGGCCTATGGCCTGCTCAGCGATGAGCGTCGTTGACTTCTCTCCCCCAAGCGGATGCTTGCTGCTATAATCCGCCCCAAATCGAGTTAATTCCAGCAAGGCAAGGTCACAGTGACACAGAAAATGAGCGAATTCACCCTCAATAGCGGCGATGAGTATATTGAGCTTTATAAAGTGCTGAAGGCAGAAGGCATGACCAGTGCCGGCGCCGAGGCCAAGCATGTGATTGCCGAAGGGCTGGTGCTGGTCAATAACGAGGTTGAAACCCGCAAGCGCAAGAAACTGCTGCCGGGCGATCTGGTCAGCTTCAACGGCGAAACGGTTAAAATAGTGGCGGCGCAATAGGCGCAAGGGGAACAGAATGCAATTTCCAGATGATGACAACGGCAAGATGCTGCAGGCAATGCAGGAGTCGGGTATCGACTTGAGCAAGCCTTTGGATGTGGACTTTTTCCTGGTGTTTGATGATCAGCGCGACGCTGAATCGGCATTGGAAGACCTGAGTCAATCCGAGCAGGCCGGCGAAGTTGAGCTGCAGTTCAACGAAGAGATTGAAAAGTGGGAGCTGATTGTCTGCATCAATATGGTGCCCGAGTATCAGGCTTTGGTGGCGCGCGAAACCGAGCTGAACAGCTTTGCCGCCGAGTTTGATGGTATGACAGATGGTTGGGGCGTGATGCAGCATCAGGACGGCGATGACGAGTTTGCCGATGATGACCATGAGTGTGATGAGCACTGCCACCACTGAAGATAAGTGAATTTTTCCTGAGCCACCCAAATTTGGGTGGCTTTTTATTCTGCACTCACGGATTGCCAATCTCAGGGAGAGTGATATGGCCAAACACATCAGTTTTGGAACCCCGGTCAACGACGCCGAGCGCTGGGCCTTTGAACTGCTGGGTGATGAGTTACCCAAAGATTATCTGCTGCTGACCAATATTGAGATCCCGACTCAGTCCGGGCAAGCGATGGAGGTGGATGCTCTGGTGGTCGGCGAGTGGGGCGTGTATGTCATCGATGTCAAAGGCTATATCGGCCGACTCAATGCCGGTCTGCACGCTTGGTCGCTGGATGGTCGCGAGGTGGACAACAGCCTGTCCAAGGCCAATTATGTTGCCAGAGTGCTGGCCGGTAAGCTGAAGAATAAGATCCCGGTCGGTGTTTATGCTCCCTGGTGCCAAGGCATGGTATTTGTAACAGGTCACAAGGGCGAAGCCATAGAGCTGGAGAAGCAGGACGGTGCCCTGAGCATCTATACCCCAAGGCAGATCATCGCTGCGCTCACCAAAGAGTGGGGCCTGACAGCTCCCCATAAGCACCAGATCAATCAGCGTCAGAAAGAGGCGGTGTTGGACACTCTGGGGCAGGTGGCTCTGGTGGAACAGCGCAACAATAAAATACAGGATTTTATCAAGCTCAAATGCCTGTTCCTGCAAAGTGGCCTCGAAGTCTGGCAAGCCGAGTACAATCCCGGCGGCTGGACCGCGCCCTGGCTGCTGAAAATTCTGATCCCTACTCATTTCGAGCAGCTTTCTGAAGCAAGACAGCATGAAGAGCGGCTGCGGGGGGAGTTTCAGCGGTTACAGAAACTGTCCGGCTGCAGCGGCGTGCCTTACTCTGCGCCCCTTATTCAGGATGGCGAGCAGTTGGTGTTGCCTATTCGCATGCCAAGAGGTGTGCCTATTCATCTGCTGGAAATCGAGCGGCTCAGCATCTATCAACTGCTGGAGATACTGCGCCGCGGTGCCACCAGTCTGTCGCAAATTCATCGGCGTAATATCTGTGTCGGCGGCTGGGATGAGCACTGCCTGTTTATCGGTGATGATGGCGAAGTCGAGTTTATCGATATCCGTGATGACATCAGTATCGATGAGGATCTCAGGCGCTATGCCGAGCGATTCTTACCCCTGGCGCTGGCCACTCATCAGCCACGTATCTATCTCTGGTTCCAGCGAGTTGCGGCAGGCCGGGGCGCGGATCTTGATGAGCTTAGAGCCGACCTCAGCGCGCTTATCGAAACCGGAGTCTGTGACAGCCTGGATAGTGATACAGAGATAGCCGAGGGCAGCGTTATCGACCATCACTTCCGCCTCGAAGAAGTTATCTATCAGGCAGCTCATAGTGAACTCTGGCGCGCCACTCACCTTCAGGGACAGTTCGATGTCGGGCTGTCTGTCTATCGCTTTTTGCAGCAGGACTGGCCCGGTCTAAATCATCAATACCGCAGCCTGAGCCGCATTTATCACCCCAATGTGGAGCGGGTATTGGCCTTTGGCGAACTTGGCGGCAGCGACAGGGTCTTCATTGCCAGGGCCTGGGAGCGGGGAGTTGCTTTGGATTGCGCCGAGATCCAATCGCCGCAACAGGTGATAGGCTGGTTTCGGCAGTTGCTGACGGCGCTGCAGTATCTCCACAGATTGGATATCTTCCATCGTGCCATCTGCCCGAAGAATATTGTTTGCAATGGCGACAGCGCCGTGCTTTTAAACTTTGGCCTGGGTCAGGACATAGCGGCCAGACACTATGCTGCTCAATATGCTGACCCGGATCTCTGGGCCCTTGAAGGGGATGCCGAACGGGATCTCTATGGTTTGGTGGCCAGTTTTATTGATGTGTTGACCCCTATAGAGCTCAAGGGCGATGCAGGCCCTGCGGGTATGCTCAGGGCTCTTGATGCCTTCGATCCCCGTTGGTTGGGAGAGTCTTTGTTTGCCATGTGCCACAAGGTGCTGTGCTTTGAGGTCAGTCTGGCGGATAATGCCGACTACTTGCCACTGTTTGGCTTCAAGCGGTAGGGCGCAAACTCAGACAGCAGCCAATCGATAAACAGCGCCGATTTACGTGGCAGGCTGCTGGACTTGGGGGTTAACAGATAATAGCTGTAGGGGCTGACAAAGGGCGCTTCAAAGGGGATCACCAGAGTGCCGGCCTTGAGCTGATCTTCGATAAAGAAACGCGGGATCAGCGCCGCCCCCATGCCGCTGGCGGCGGCCTGACTCAGCATATAGAAATGCTCGACGCCAAACTTCTGCTCTGTGGTCAATGTTATCCCCAGTTGCCTGGCCCAGTAAGGCCAAAGCTCAGGACGGGTGGTGTGCTTCAGCAGCGTCACCTGGTTGATGTCCTCGGGCCGTTTCAATTCAGGGGCCAGCAGCGGCGAGCATACCAGACACAGCTCTTCATCCATCAGTTTGATCACATTCATCCCCTGAGGCTCACTGGTGGCGGAGCGAATGGCAATGTCGTAGCGACCATTGGCAAAGTCGACAGCGAAGTCACCTATAGTGAGATCCACATACAGCTGTGGAAAGCGTGACTTGAACTCCTCCATTCTCGGGATCAACCAGTTGATGGTCAGGCTGGGTAACACATTGATGGCCAGGGTCTGCGCCTTGAGACTTTGACGTTTCAGCTCGGCGGTGGCATTGGCCAGGGTCTGCAGTGCTGCCTGCACCTGCGGCAGGTATTGTCTCCCCTCATCTGTGAGCGCCAGTTGCCTGTGTTGACGCACAAACAGGCTGAATCCCAGGAAGTTCTCGAGTAGGCGCACCTGTTTGCTGATGGCACCGTGGGTCACATACAACTCCTGCGCCGCCAGAGTGATGCTTTGCAGCCTTGCCGCTGCCTCGAATGAACGCAGGGCATTGAGAGGAGGTAATTCCTGAAGCATGTTTTCTCCGCTGTTTTTTATGTGAGAAAATCTCACACATGGGCGAGAATAACTCCTTTGCCTTTTGGGGGCAAACTGCGTCTAATAGCAATCCTTCAACTCTGTATTCGACAACATAAAAAATGGCATTTGAACTCACTCTGCAATTGGCTACGGTTCTGTTTTTTGTCGCCCTGTTAGCGGGCTTTATTGACTCTATCGCCGGTGGCGGTGGTCTGTTGACTATTCCGGCGCTTATGTGGGCCGGTCTGCCTCCGGCGGCGGCGCTCGGCACCAACAAGCTACAGGCCTGTGGCGGCAGTTTCTTCGCCAGTCTCTACTTTGTGCGTAAGGGGATGGTGAAGCTGGGGGAGATGAAACTGGCAATTGGCTGCGCCTTTGTCGGCGCCTCAGTCGGTACGGTTCTGGTTCAACTGATAGATGCCAGTGTGCTGGAGTTGGTGCTGCCGTTTCTTATCCTGGCTATTGGTTGTTACTTCTTGTTTTCAAAGAAAATCACTGAAGATGACCGCGCCAGGGTTCTGACCCCAGGGGTATTTGCCTTTACCGCCGCACTCGGGGTGGGTCTGTATGATGGCTTTTTCGGCCCGGGCACCGGCAGCTTCTTTGCCCTGGCGTTTGTGTCTTTGGCGGGCTTCGGCCTGGCCAAGGCGACGGCTCATGCCAAGGTACTGAATTTTTCCACCAATATTGCTTCGCTCATCTTTTTTGCCCTCGGCGGCAAGGTGGTGTGGCTGCTGGGATTGGTGATGCTGGCAGGGCAGGCAGCCGGGGCGACTCTGGGCTCACGTCTGGTGATCACCAAGGGCAGCAAGATCATCAAGCCGCTGGTGGTGGTCATGTCGCTGGTCATGAGCCTCAAGCTGCTGGCCGATCAATATCAGTGGAGTTTTTAAACCCAAATAAGGCAGTCGGCTGAGTGGTAAGCACTCGGCCGTAGAACCTCGGCCGGCGCATATACTATTGCATTGATTTTGCATACCATAAGGCTCACGTATCCGCCTGTAATCTTAGCGCCCAATGAAATTTATCCATACCTCGGACTGGCATATCGGTCGGCAACTGCACAACGAGTCGCTGCTGGATGAGCAAGCTCATATGCTTGAACAGATAGTGGCGCTTGCCGCTGAGCATCAGGTTGATGCCCTGGTGGTTGCCGGTGACATATACGACCGCTCGATCCCGCCTGCCAGCGCGGTTGCCCTGCTGGATAAGTTCCTCAATATCCTGCTCAATGAGCATCAAATTCCTGTGCTCATGATAGCCGGCAATCACGACGGTCAGGAGCGGCTCGGATTTGCGGCGCGACAAATGGCCGCCAGTGGCCTTTATATTAGCGGCCCGCTGCAAGCGCAAGTTAAGCCGCTTATCCTCAAAGGCCGTGACGGCGATGCCTGTTTCTATCCCATTCCCTATGCCGAGCCGGCGCAGGTAAGGCATGTGCTGGAGGTGGATGCCAGCAGCCACCAGCAGGCGATGGCCTGCTTGCTGGAGCAGGTTCAGGCGCACGATAGCCAAGGCCTGCCCAAGGTAGTGGTGGCCCACTGTTTCCTCGATGGCGGCAGTGAGTCTGAATCCGAGCGGCCCTTGAGTATCGGCGGCGCCGATAAAATCGACCCTGCACTCTTTTGCGGCTTTGACTACGCGGCGCTCGGGCATCTGCATGGCCCACAATACAAGGGCGCCGAGCACGTGCGCTATTCGGGCTCGCCGTTGAAATATTCCTTCAGTGAACACAAACAGAAAAAATCCGTGACTCTGGTGGAGCTGAACGCAGGACATACCCCAAAAATCACTCTGCTACCGCTAAAACCCAGGCGGGATGTGAGGGTGATTGAAGGCCTGCTCGATGAACTGCTGCAACAGCGCGAAAAAGATCCCGGGCGAGAGGACTACCTGATGGTGCGCTTGCTCGATACCCAGGCGCTGCTGGATCCCATGGGCAAGCTGCGCGGCGTCTATCCCAATGTGCTGCATCTGGAGCGCACGGGCCTGATGTCCCGGCAACAGGGGCAGGAGATTGGCCGCGACAGAATCAAAAAAGGCGAGCTCGACATGTTCAGCGATTTTTTCAGTCAGGTACAGGGTGAGGCCATGACAGAGGCGCAGCAGCAGACCATGAGCCGTTTGATTGAAGAGTTGCACAGGGAGCAGGAACAATGAGACCGCTGATTTTGGAAATGCGCGCCTTCGGCCCCTTCGCCGATTGTCAGCGCATCGACTTTACCGAGCTGGGCGACAAGCCGCTGTTTCTGATCAATGGCCCCACAGGGGCGGGCAAGACCACGATTCTGGATGCTATCTGTTTTGCCCTGTACGGCAAAACCACAGGTAACGAGCGGGAAGGCAGCCAGATGCGCTGCGATAATGCCGATGACGGCCTGCTCACCGAAGTGTATTTCAGTTTTGAATTGGGGCAAAAACGCTACAGCATTCGCCGCTGCCCCGAGCAGCAAAGAGCTAAAAGCCGCGGCGAGGGTTTTACCCTGCAAAAGAGCGAGGCGGAACTCAAGCGGCTGTTGCCCGATGGCACCGAAGAGTTGCTGGTGGCCAGTAAGGTCACGGATGCCAACGCCTGTATCGAAGAGTTGACTGGCCTGGATGTGGATCAGTTTCGCCAGGTGATGGTGCTGCCCCAGGGTAAGTTCCGCGAGCTTTTGCTGGCGGACTCCAAAGAGCGGGAAAAGATCTTCAGCCAGCTGTTTCAAACCCATATCTACCGCCGCATTGAAGAGCGCCTCAAACAGCAGGCGCTGGAAATCAAGGCAAAGGCCAGAGACTTGCAATCACGCCGCGCCGGGATTTTGGAAACTGCCGGTGTCGAGAGTCTCGAGCAGTTGAGTGCAGAAATTGCCGCTCTGACCCCCTCTTTGACCGAAGCGACAAGTAACAAACAAAAAGCCAGCGATGCCTTGACCCAGAGTGCCAAGACGCTCGATAACGCCAAGGCGTTAACCGCCGAGTTTGAGCGCCGCAAGCTGCTGCAAACCCAGCTTGATGCGCTTGAGCAGCGGCGCGCTGAAATCGAGCTGCATCAGCAGACGTTGGAGAATGCCCGCAAGGCTGAAAAGTTGCTGCCAAGCCTTAAAGAGTTGCAGTTTCGCCAGCAGGAGTGGCAGCAGGCTAAAGCCAAGGAGGCTGACTATGCCAAGCAGTTGCAGAGCGCTGAGCAGCGTCTGAAACAGGCCACAGATGATAAGGCTACACTCGCCGAGTTGGATGAGCACGCTAATAAGCTGCGACGGGAGCTTGAACAACTCGACAAGCTGCAGCCGGCTATTAACGAGCTTAAGCAACTGACCGAGGAGCATGAGCTTGGCCTAGTGGAGCTTGGGCGCCTTGTGCGGGCAGAGCAGCAGAGTCGCACTGAACTGGAACAATGGCAGCAGAAACAGCAAAGACTCAATTCAGAGGAGAACGAACTATTCTCAAGCGCCGAGCGCCAAGGGCTGCTGTATCAGGCTCTGGCGGCGCTGAATGTTCGCCTGGAGAAGACGGAGCAGCTCGGGCACATTAAGCAAAAATGGCAGCAAGCCCGAGTCAGCCTGCAGCAGGCCGAGGCCCATGGTCATCAATGCAAGGCCGAAAGACAGAGCGCCGAAATGGAACATCAAAGGTTGCAACTGGCCTGGCATACAGGGCAGGCGGCTATTCTGGCGGCTAAGTTGCAGCCGGGGCAGCCTTGCCCCGTATGCGGCGGTTTGGATCATCCGGCACCGGCCGAGATGGCGCAGGATATTCCGGGTGAAGCCGAGCTCAACCGGGCGAGAGACGCCGAGCAGCAAGCCTCGGCAAGGCATGAGGCGGCCCGCAGCGATTATCGTCATATCAAGCGGCAAACCGAGGAGTTGCAGCTCGAACTGCAGCGCTTGAGCGCTGAGCTACAGGCCTGTGCTGCAGCGGATGTTATGGTTGATGTTACGGCTGATGTTAAGACTGATGTTAAGACTGATGTTACGACAGAGGTTAAGGCTGACGCTGCTATGGATGCCGACTCCTATGTCAAAGCCGATCTCACTACGGAAATAGACAGGCTTGAGTCCCGGCGCAGGCAGCTGCTCAATGAATTGCAACAAGCCGAAGCGGCTCAAACCCGCCTCAATAACTGCAGGCAACAATTGCAGCAGGCCAAGCAGCAAGTGGAGCAGCGACTCAAACACAGCGAGACTCAATTACAGCAGTTGCAGCAGCTAAGAGCGCAGTTGAGTCTTGCGGGAGCCCGTAAAGACGCGGCGCTTGCTGCTCTGCCCAATGAATATCATTCTTTGGCAGCGGAGGCGGCGCTTGAACTGATGGCGCGGCAACTTGAGCAAAAGCAGAGTGAGTGGCAACAGCTCAAACAGCAGCAACAAGATATCAATCAACAGTATACCGAGGCCGTCAGCCAGCATAAGGCACTGATGCAGGCATTGGCATCGAGCCGTGAAGACAACGCCCGGGCCGAGCAGTTTGCCATCAAAGCACAACAAACGCTTGATGATGCCCTGAAACAATCTGGATTTGCCGGCCGTCAGGCGTTGGAACAGGCGCAGCTGGATGAAGCACAGATGCAGGCATTGGCTGAGAAGATAGAGGCCTGGCGCACTCAGCGCTCGGAGCAGCAGGCGCTGCTCAAAGCCATGGATGAGCGGCTCGCCGGACAAAGCCTGCCTGAGCTTGGGCAGCTTGAAAACCTCTGGCAGCAACAGCAGCAGCAACTCTCCGAGGCGGAGGATGCCTGGCAGACGCTCAACAACCGAATGCAGAGCCTTAAAGGTACAGAAGCCCAGCTCAATAAAGAAGCGCTAGCCGCTCAGGCGCTGGAGCAGGAATACGCCCTTATCGGCACTCTGAGTGATGTGGCCAATGGCAACAGTCATAGCAAGGTGAGTCTGCAGCGCTTTGTGCTCAGTGTCTTGCTCGATGATGTGCTGCTCGAGGCCAGTCGCCGTTTGGCGCTGATGAGCAAAGGCCGCTACCGCTTGCTGCGTAAAGAGGACAGGGCCAAGGGCAATAAGGCCTCCGGTCTGGAGCTTGAGGTGGAGGATGCTTACAGCTCCAAGGTGCGTCCGGTGGCCACACTCAGTGGTGGTGAGAGCTTTATGGCGGCCTTGTCGCTGGCGCTGGGGCTCTCTGATGTGGTGCAGGCTTATGCCGGTGGTATCAAGCTTGATACCCTGTTTATCGATGAAGGCTTTGGCAGCCTGGATCAGGACTCATTGGAGCTGGCGGTTCGCACCCTGATGGATCTGCAATCCAGTGGCCGCATGATAGGGGTTATCTCCCATGTATCCGAGATGAAAGAGCAGATAAGCTGCCGTATTGATATCAACAAGCATGCACTGGGCAGCAGTATTCGCCTGGTTACAGTTTGATGCAAATGGGGCAATTTTGTCGGTCAATTCCGAAATTCACCCAGTAATCATGGGGTTTTGGCGAATAATACTTGTCTCAGGGACTTTTTTTGATATAAGTTTGCAGCTGGCCCCTTGAAAACAGGGGATCCAGCTATTGGTTTTTCAGTTTGAACTCGGTGAGGCAACAGTTGCAGACAGATAGAATATCCTGGTTGAGTATGATCCCTATGCGTTTGCAGGCCTTACCCGCTTTTCACAAGAAGCTGCTGCTCAGCTCAGGTTTGTTGGTGGGTGCGGCACTGCTTTGGCCCGGAGCTCACGAAGTCACCCCACAACGTATTCCCTTGCATCTTGATATTGAAGCTCTGCTGCCTCAAGTCGGCACTGAGCCTTCGGTTGTTGAAGTCGCCGGCCCGGATTTTGAGCGTGTTATCCAAAGTGGTGACACCCTCAGCGTATTGTTCCAAAAGGCAGGTGTCGGCCAGCAAACCATGTACAAGGTGTTGGAAGCCGATTTGGATATCTTGGCACTCGATACCCTGCAACCGGGTAACAGGATCCGTTTCTGGCTCGATGAGCAGGGCAATCTTACCCAGCTGGAACTCTACTTCAACGCCGCACATCAGGTGCTGTTCAAGCGCTTCGACGATGGCGGTTATGGGGTGGAAGAGATCAACATCGAAGGTTTCTGGCAAAACCGGATTGTCAGCGGTGAAATCCAGGGGTCTTTCTATCGTTCGGCGCAGCGGGTCGGCCTGAGCGCCGCCGAAATTCAAAAAATTGAGAGCCTGCTGAAGGAAAAGCTCAATTTTGCCCGGGATCTGCGTGCCGGTGACCACTTTTCAGTACTGATGAATGATCAGTACATAGAAGGGGAGTCGACCGGTGTCAGTCAGGTGCTGGGATTACGGATCCAAAACGGCCGCAATGAAATCACCGCCTTTCAGAGCACGGATGGCAACTTCTATGATGAGAAAGGTCAGAGCCTGGCGCGGGCATTTCAGCGGATCCCGCTGGAGAAACGTTACCGTATCAGCTCATCATTCAACCCCAATCGCCGTCACCCGGTCACAGGGCGGGTTTCACCCCATAACGGTACCGACTTTGCCGTGCCTATAGGCACCAGGGTAGTGGCGCCGGGCGACGGTGTGGTGACACTGGTAACCAATCACAGATTCGCCGGTAAATATATAGTGATAGAGCACGGCAACAAATACCGTACCCGGTATCTGCACTTGTCCAAACCTTTGGTGCACAAGGGGCAGAGAGTCAGCCGTGGCCAGGTTATTGCGCTTTCCGGTAATACCGGGCGCTCGACCGGGCCGCATCTGCATTATGAATTTCATGTTAATGGTCGGCCGGTCAACCCAATGAAGGCGGATATCCCCATGGCCAGCCAACTCTCCAAAGAGCAGATGCGTGAGTTCAGCCAATTGGTCAGTACCCGCAAGATGATGATGGATCTCGGTTAAATCCGCTTATTGGTTTTGCAGTAGCCAGCGCTCAACGGTGCTGGCTTTTTTATAAGCAAATTTTACCCATCCAGGCCCATTTGTTAGGGTGTGGAGAAAACCTGAGTGCAACAGGAGGAAAAATGAAGTTATGGCATGCACTGGTATTAATGTTAATGAGCCTGGCGTTGCCGGTTACGGCGGCCGAAGAGCCCCCAAAACCCTATTCTGAGCAGAGTATTTACGACAAGCCCTTGATGGAGCGCTATGTGCTCGATGAGCTCAAGTCGATACGGCAAGACATGCAGTCGCTGGAAAAGCGGGTCACGGTCGATATTACCGACCGAGAGTTGGCGGTGGCCGACAAGTCGATGAACTATGCCAATGTGACTGTGACCTACTTCTTCTATCTTATCGCTGCCGCGGTGTCACTGATTGCTCTGGTAGGTTGGCAGTCACTCAAGGATATTCGAGACAAAACCCAGGAGATGGCCAACGAGAAGCTGGAGGCGATTGCTGCCCAGTATGAGAAAAAGTTTCAGGAAATGGAACGTGAGCTGAAACGCAAGAGCCGGATCATTACTGAAAACAACAAGGAAATTGAACGGATCAACGAGATCCACAACCTGTGGATCCGTGCTCAACATTCGCAGACACCGGAGCAGCGAATCGAGATCTACAACGATATCCTCAAAATACGTCCGGGCGATCTCGAGGCTTTAACCTACAAGGCAGATGCCGCCATGGAAATGGGCGAGTATCACTGGGCCTTGAGCATCTGTAACCGGGTGTTGGAAGTGGATCCCAAGAACGCCAATGCACTTTATCAGCGGGCCTGCGCCTTTACCCGCATGGGCTCGGAAGAGCAAGCGATTTCCGATCTGGAATTGGCTGTGGGCTTCAGTGCCTCACTCAGTGAGGCGGCCAAGGAGGAGAAAGACTTTGATTCCCTCCATGGCTACAAACGTTTTGACGATCTGATCAGTGACGACTGACAGTGAACCCTGCAGGCCGGGACTGTTCTTGAGGCTGAAGGCGGGTGTTAGCCTGCCTGCTGTAGCCGCTGCTGATACTTAAGGGCGCAGCGGCACAGTTTGCCCTTGAGTGCCGGGCAGCCGCCACAGGGGGATTTCTTAAAGGGGCGCAGCGCAAAGCTCATGCTGCCGGTCTGGGGTTTTAGACTGTGAAGCTGCCCAAGAGAAGGTTGATTGGCGGCAATCCAACTGCCGGCACGGTTTTTTAGTTCCGCCTTGAGCAGTTTCTTTTGTGGCTTCTTGAGTTTCTTTTGCCGGGAGAGTTCTGTGGGCAGTTGCTGCTCTAATGCGCTAACCAAGTCTTTGCCAAGGCGTTTGCGGCTCGACTTGCCAAGTGCTGGCAGCGTCTTTTTCAGCGCTTTATTGGCCTGTTTATGGCATATCTTGGAAACATGCTTGCTTATCTTGGGCATAAACCACTCCACTTCTTGCCGGTATCTTCATCTGTGCCAAGGCCGGTCAAAAGAAGCTGTCAGAAGGGCACTGACGATAACTTTTGGAAAGGCTGTTTGAAAAGCAGATACCAAAAACTAAAGCTGATTTTAAGTGAAAACCATTATCAGTCAATATGCGGTTGAGTTTATAACGCTTGGGTCTTTTGAGGGTAGGCCTTGGCGGGAACCGCTTCGAATAACGGCTGGATAGTAAGTGGATATATTACAGGAAGACCAGGAGCCGCACTTTTATAACGAGGTGGCTTTTGAATGCAGCTCTAACATTTACATTGGGTAGGGGTCTTGGTTGGCGTCCAGCAAGCTGAGGTAGATCCTGAGCTCAAACTCCAACTGATGGTAGTCAGGCTCCATATAGGTGCACAGTTTGTAGAAGGCCTTGTTGTGCTCTTTCTCCCTCAAATGTGCCAACTCATGCACCACCAACATTCGCAAAAAGGCTTCGGGTGCCCGTTTCAGGCGGGAGGAGATACGGATTTCGTTCTTGGTCTTGAGTTTGTGCCCTTGCTTACGGGCGGCGTAGGTATGCAGCCCCAGCGCCTGATGGCTGAGGCTGATCTTGTCGTCGAAACACACTTTGGCAAGCGGGTTTGATTGACGCAGATAAGTTTGCTTCAGCGCCTGGGTATAGTCCCAAAGCGCTTTATCACTGCGGATCTGGTGTAGCTCGGGATGGCGTTTTCGCAGGTATTCTCCCAGCTTGCCCGCTTGGCTGAGCTGCTGAACCTGCTGCTTTATCTCGTCGCTGTAGTGGGCCAGATAATCAAAACCGCTCAAGGGCTCAGACCTTCTTGTAGATCCGCATCTGCTGGAAGGCGTACGCGGCGTCAAAGGCGTTTTGCTGGAACTTTTTCAGCTCCAGGCCGCTGAAGTCCACTTGCGGTGGATTGCGTTTCAGCTGCTCTTTAATGCTTTGAGGTGTCAGCATTGTTACCGGCAACTTACCCAGTTGAATGGCTGCCTCGAACTTGAAACTGGCAGAGCTGCCGGCCAACTTACCCTTGTATTCGCGTTCGATAATCACTATGTGTTCGACCTGATAGTCTTCCATTAACTTATTGAAGGCGAATTGGAACTCCCTAATCGCTTCCTGGCTGGCAGGATTGCTCAAGGTAAATGAGTGACGGCGGCAATCGGGGACGTTGAATACGTCACCCTGGGCGCTCAGCAAACAGATGACGGCTTCGCCGCCTTTTAATTCAACAGCACAAACTTTCATGGTATTCCTTTTGGTTCAGCATGCCGCACCGGCGGCTAATGTTAATCTTATGACTCTGAGCCGCTTTCATCGCCGTTATCTACTGGAGCGGGTTTACGCCTCATGGGGGCATCGCCCACATCCACCCCGGTAATAAAGCGCTTGTCTCTGCCGGACTTGGTCTTGCCCGGTTTAGCCGCTGTCTTGCTGCGGCCCTTGGGCTTGCCGGCCTTGGCGTTCTTGGGTTTGCTGCTCTGGCGCTTGGGATCGGCCAGGCCACTGAATTTGGGTTCTAGCCCCTCAAGGGTACTGAGCTCGAAGCGGCGACCGAGAAAGCTCTGCAGCTTCTTGAAGTTGAACCAGTCCTTGGGACCCACCAGAGACAGGGCGTCGCCCTTGGCACCGGCGCGGCCGGTACGGCCGATACGGTGGACATATTCTTCGGCGAATTTGGGCATGTCGAAGTTGACCACCAAGGACACATTCACCAGATCCAGACCGCGGGAGGCGACGTCGGTTGTCACCAGAATTTGCTGCTGGCCACGGCTGAACTGATCCATTATCTGGTTGCGGGCGCTTTGGCGCAGTTCACCACTGAGCGCCACGGCGCTGTAGCCTTCTTGCTTGAGCTTCTCGGCTAATCTGTCGGTATCCTGGCGGGTGGCGGTGAAGATGATCACCTGGCGCTGTTGCTCGCGCTTTAGCAGCTCAGTCAGCAGCGCCTCTTTATGATCCAGATGGTCACAGAGGAAAATACGCTGGTGTATGTCCTGATGCTCGGCATTGGCGGCGCCAATGGCTACGTGCAGTGGATCATTGAGCAAGGTGGCGGCGATGTCATTGACCTCTTCATGTTCCAGAGTGGCCGAGAACATCAGTGTTTGACGCCGTCTATGGTTGGCAGCGTCGTTGATTGCCTTGAGTTGCGGGGCAAAGCCGAGATCCAGCATGCGGTCGGCTTCGTCAAGAATAAGCAGTTCCAGCCCTTCCAGATACAGATGGCGTTGTGACAGGTGGTCAGCAATCCGTCCCGGGGTGGCGACGATAAAGTGTGGATCCCGCGCCAGCGCCTTGGCCTGATCGTTGAAGTTTTCCCCGCCAAGCACACTGATGGCTCTATATTGGGTATTGGCAACCAACAGACGCAGCTGGGCGTAGACCTGGTTGGCCAGCTCACGGGTCGGCAGGAGTATCAGTACCCTGGGATCGCGCTTGCTGAGCGCCTTGGTGGAGATCACCCTTTGCATTGCCGGCAGCAAAAAGGCCAAGGTCTTTCCCGAGCCCGTCTTGGATGAGGCCATCAGGTCTTTCCCGGCCAGTGCTACGGGAATCGCTTCACGCTGAATTTCGGTAGGCTCGTCGATACCCATATGCTTAAGGGTTTGCAGCAGACGCTGATCCAGCGAAAAATCGGAAAAATGCAAAGGTAAACTCCTCAATAAAAACGACCGCATATTATAACGGCTTTTGTGGCGCTGGGCATGTATTTAGTCAAAGGAGTGTCGAAACAGCGGCGACTTTTGCTTAAAAAGGTCGCAAGCTCATGGCTGAAAGCCTGCCGGATAAAATCTGGAGCCGCTCAGGCTTCGGGTGTATGCTGCTTTGGCTGAATGGCATAGCTTGGAGTTTTTTAAGGAGAAAGGATGGCGCAGAGTCATAACCCTTGTATCGGTATCGCCCTCGGAAGTGGCGCCGCCAAAGGATGGGCCCACATAGGAGTGCTCAAAGGTCTGGCAGCCATGGGGGTGCATCCGGCCAAGGTGGCAGGTTCATCCATAGGTGCCCTGGTCGGTGCTGCCTATGCCAATGAACGCCTCGAAGAGCTGGAAGACTGGGTGCGCAGTTTTTCCAGCTGGGATGTGTTGGGGTTGATGGATATTAGTTGGGGTAAGGGTGGACTCATCAGTGGTGATAAGGTATTCAGTGCCATTCAAGATCGCATCGGTGATCTCTTGATTGAGGAGCTCAAATATCCCTTTACAGCGGTGTCGACCGACCTCTACTCAGGGCAGGAGATCTGGTTCCGTCAGGGCGACTTGCGCCAGGCCGTCAGGGCTTCCTGCTCCATGCCAGGGATCATGTCGCCGGTGCGTCAGGGCCATCGTTGGTTGGTGGATGGCGCAGTGGTGAATCCCATTCCCGTGTCTGTGGCCAGAGCCATGGGGGCCAGTTTGGTGATAGGTGTCGATCTGCATGGTCACAGGCGCGAACAGTTGCAGGTACTGCCGGTGGCACTCAATAGTGAAGAGCACTCATTACAGAACAAAGTGGTGGAGCATTCCTCCGAGAACGGTTTTATGGATCTGTTGGCCAAGGGCAAGGATTATATTTCCGGCCTGACCGACAAGTTCTCCCTCGGCAATAAGGCCGAACCCGGCATGTTGGCTGTGATGTCACAGTCGATGGATATTCTGGAGCAGCGCCACAAGCGCGCGCGCTTGATGGGGGATCCACCGGATATCTGTATCGTGCCAAAGGTGTCTGACATAGGCACTATGGAGTTTCACCGTGCCAGTGAAGCCATTGCCGCCGGTGAGAAGGCGGTGCAGCAGGCCTCGCATCTGATTGATGCGGCGTTGGGGCGTCTCTGAAACAGGCGCTTTTTTGTTAGTGCTTGGTATGGGCACACTTCCTGCATAGTCAGCACATCATCAGCATCAAGGCGCTTCAAGGGCGATTTTTTGACAATTTTTATGACAATCTTGTCTTAAAAACAACCGCTTGGGCGTCGATATGACGGAAAACTGACATGCAGCCTATCCATTCCTCTGTGGATCCCAGATTGTCCGGGGTCGATGCCTATGGCGTCAACAATCGTCTTACCAGCGGCAGCGGCCTCTCGGTTGTCGACACTGAAACTGTCAATGACAACAAGAGCCAGGGCTCTGCCTCGGCAAACATAGGGCAGGACAGCATATCCCTTTCCAACGATGGTAAAAGAGCCGCGCGGGTGCAGGAGTTGGCCAAGGAGTTTTTCGGCTCAGGTCAGTTCAGCAGTGCCGATTTACCCAAGCTTCTGGCGCGCCTAGGCGACGAAGGGCTGTTGTCTGAAAGCCAGATGGCCAGATTGCAGGGCAGCGGCCTGATGGGAGTTGATACCAAAGATAACGCCAGCCTCAAGGAGTTTATTCAAGGCCAGATTGGTATGCTCAGACAACAGGCCAGTCAAAGCCCTTTGCTCAACGCACTCAAGGGGGCGGACAGCCTGATGGGCAATATGGGGATGATGTATACCCCATCGAGCTCTTTGGCGGCCAACAAGGTAGCAGCTCAGTTGGACGCCGTGCTCAAGGGAGAAAACCAAACTGCCGAGAGCGCAGAGAACAACAGCAACAAGCTAGCGGGTAAGGCCTATTCCGCACTGCAAGATCCTCAACTGTTATCCCGGCTCAGTGGTGTCAGCGCTCTGATGCGCACCGCAGCAGCCATAGGCAGCCAGCAGCAGGGCAGTGGGCAAATCAATAGTTATCTGGCCTTGGCAAAGAGGTACTGACTAGCGGCCGTTTGGGTCTCGGTCAAGGGAAAAATCTCCACAAGTTGTGCTCGTCGGCACTAATCCCATAGTGTTGTTCATCCTCTTCAATACCATGATCCAGATCATGGTATTGAAGAGCGATTTGTCGCTTAATTCTCTACATATTGTGCTTGGTTAATAAAACACCACTATATATGGTGTTAAATAAACAACATGGAGATTAGAGAAATGCCGGTAGTGATTAAGCGGGACGGGTGCCGTACTCAGTTCGATGAAACAAGGATAAGGGATGCGGTGCTGGCAGCCTCTAGCCACTGCGGTATAGAAGATGTGGACTATGCGGCCACAGTCGCAGCGCTGGTCACCCAGGCGGTAACCGACAAGGCTGAGGTCAATATCCAGGAGTTGCAGGACAGGGTCGAAAACCTGTTGATGGAAGGGCCGTACAAACAAGTGGCCCGTAGCTACATTGAATATCGTCACGACAGAGATATCTGCCGTGAATCCAGCAGCCGACTGAATCTGGAGATCCGCGGCCTGGTCGAGCAGAGCAACGCGACCCTGCTCAACGAAAATGCCAATAAAGACTCCAAGGTGATCCCCACCCAGAGGGATCTCCTAGCCGGTATTGTCGCCAAACATTATGCCAAACATCATATCCTGCCCAAGGATGTGGTTGCCGCCCATGAGGCCGGTGAGATCCACTATCACGATCTCGACTATTCGCCTTTCTTCCCTATGTTCAACTGTATGCTGATCGATCTCGGTGGCATGTTGACCCAAGGGTTTAAGATGGGCAATGCCGAGATTGAGACACCAAAATCCATCTCGACTGCGACCGCAGTTACCGCGCAGATCATCGCCCAGGTCGCCAGCCATATTTATGGCGGCACCACAATCAACCGCATAGATGAAGTGTTGGCCCCTTTTGTGGCCAAGAGCTACGACAAGCATTATCAAACTGCGCTCAAGTGGGGGATTACCGATGCCAAGGCGTTTGCCACAGAGCAGACCAAGAAAGAGTGTCACGACGCCTTCCAGTCGCTGGAATATGAGGTCAATACCCTGCATACCGCCAATGGTCAGACGCCTTTTGTTACCTTCGGTTTCGGTTTGGGTACCAGCTGGGAGTCGAGGCTGATCCAAGAGTCTATTTTGCGGATCCGCATGGAAGGCCTTGGCAAGAACCGCAAGACAGCGGTTTTCCCCAAGTTGGTGTTTGCCATTCGTGATGGTATCAACCATAAGGCCGGCGACTGCAACTACGACATCAAGCAGTTGGCGCTCGAGTGTGCCAGCATCCGCATGTATCCGGATATTCTCAACTATGAGCAGGTGGTCAAGGTTACTGGCTCATTCAAGACTCCTATGGGTTGTCGCAGTTTCCTTGGCACCTATGAGGAAAACGGCGAGCTGCTGCATGAAGGTCGCAACAACTTAGGCGTAGTCAGCCTGAACTTGCCGAGGGTGGCGCTGGAAGCCAAGGGTGATGAAGCCGAGTTTTATCGCATTTTGGATCAAAGGCTGGAGATGGCCCGCAAGGCGCTGGATACCCGCATCGAACGTCTGGCCAACGTCAAGGCCAGAGTGGCGCCCATTCTCTATATGGAAGGGGCTTGCGGAGTGCGCTTGCGCGGTGATGACAACATTG
This sequence comes from Shewanella sp. 38A_GOM-205m, assembly GCF_000518445.1. Lineage (NCBI taxonomy): Bacteria > Pseudomonadati > Pseudomonadota > Gammaproteobacteria > Alteromonadales > Shewanellaceae > Shewanella > Shewanella sp. 38A_GOM-205m. The sequence continues at coordinate 22,011 of NZ_JADP01000025.1, forward strand.
CCGAAATCTTCAAAAACGGCCGAGCTTCCATCTCTCTGGGCTATATAGGCCTGCATGAGACAATCAATGCGCTTTATGGTACAGACACCCATGTGTTTGACGATGAAACATTGAGGCAGAAAGCGGTTGCCATAGTGGCTCACCTCAAGGCGGCTACAGTGCGCTGGAAAGAGGAAACCGGTTATGGTTTCAGCCTCTACAGTACACCGAGCGAGAGCCTGTGCAGCCGTTTTGCCAAGCTGGATGCCAAGAGCTTTGGCCTGGTTGATGGTGTTACCGACAAGGGCTATTACACCAACAGCTTCCACCTGGATGTGGAGAAGAAGGTGAACCCTTACGACAAACTCGACTTCGAACAGCCATATCCCGAGCTCGCCAATGGTGGTTTCATCTGTTACGGCGAATACCCGAATATGCAGCACAACCTGGAAGCGCTTGAGAATGTCTGGGACTACAGCTACTGCCGGGTGCCTTACTATGGAACCAACACACCGATAGATGAGTGTTACGACTGTGGCTTTACCGGTGAGTTTATCTGTACCAGCAAGGGCTTTACCTGCCCCAAGTGTGGCAACCATGAGCCCAGTCGGGTGTCTGTGACCCGCAGGGTTTGCGGTTATCTCGGTAGCCCGGATGCCAGACCCTTCAACCATGGCAAGCAGGAAGAGGTCAAACGTCGGGTTAAGCACCTTTAACGACAAACTGTTTTATAGGCGCCTCTCGGGGCGCCTTGTGGATATCGCTATGAACTATCATCAGTATTACCCCGTGGATGTGGTCAATGGACCGGGCACCCGGGTAACCCTGTTTGTCTCCGGTTGTGAACATCAGTGCCGGGGTTGTTATAACCAGTCAACCTGGGATCCCCGCTCCGGGCATCCTTTCGACCAGGCGATGTCTGACAGGATCATTGCCGATCTCAATGACAGCCGGATCCCGAGAAGGGGCCTGTCACTTTCAGGTGGCGACCCACTGTTTCCGGGCAATCTTGACGCCATCAAGGCCTTGTTGCTGCGGGTGCGGGACGAATGCCCTGGAAAGGATGTCTGGCTCTGGACTGGTTATCGTCTCGATGAACTCAGTCCGGCGCAGCGGGAATTGCTCGGGCTTATTCATGTGTTGGTGGATGGCAAATTCGTGCAGGAGCAAGCGGATCCGTCGCTGAAGTTTCGTGGCTCGGCCAACCAGGTGATACATCTGCTCAACGACCCTCAGTAAGTACAAAAGTGAAAACTGGTTAACACAATTGCTTTTCCCTGCTAAAAAACCCCGTCACCTGGGCTTGAGTTGCTGTTATACTTCTGTCCGGCACATTTACGGCAACCAGGCCGTCCATTCTCAGGGTGCCGGGATTTTGTAAGGTAACAGAATGAATTTGAAGCAGGAGCTGCAACAGCTCAACGATAAGCTGGATCAGTATCGCCGTAAATTGGCCGCCGCAGAGCAACGTGGCGATGGTCCTATCATTGCCCAGTTTCAGCGGGAAATCGCCGCCGTCAACAAGCGGATTGCAGCCATCAAGGGCCAGCAGAGTCGGCAGCTTGGCAAGCAGGGACAGTCTATTCGCGATCTGCCTTTTAGCCGCGAACTCACCAAAGCCGAACAGGCCGACATGGGCAAACTCAAGAAGTCTGTCCGGGGTTTGGTCGTTGTGCATCCCATGACAGCGCTGGGCAGAGAAATGGGTATTACTGCCGTTACCGGGTTTGCACCCAAGGCATTTTAACTGCCGCCGTGACAGCAGATAATAACCAATGAATTTACTTGGGTATTCCGGTCGGTGGTAAAAACGCATAAAATGACCGGCCTGAGTACTGAGCACGCTTCACTATTATCTTGATTTTGAGGGATGTTAACCGTCTCAGGGAATGAGAGCAGTCGTTAAGGTTAATTCATGTCTATTAAATTTATCGCCACCGCCAAATTGCCAACCCCTTGGGGGGTGTTTGCCATGCATGGTTTCGAGGATACCGAAACCGGTAAAGAGCACGTGGCGCTGACTTTTGGTGAGCTCCAAGCCGATAAACCCATGCTGGGACGGATCCATTCGGAATGTCTCACCGGAGATGCCCTGTTCAGCCTGCGCTGCGACTGCGGCTTTCAACTGCAGACCGCGATGCAAAATGTCGCCGAAGCCGGTCAGGGCTTTATTCTCTACCTGCGTCAGGAAGGTCGTGGCATAGGGCTGTTGAACAAAATTCGAGCCTACGAGTTGCAGGACGATGGCGCCAATACAGTGGAAGCCAACGAGCGTCTGGGCTTTCCGGCCGATATGCGCAAGTACGATATGATTGCGCCCATGCTGGAAAAAATTGGCGTTCACAAGGTTAGGTTGATGACCAATAATCCGCGCAAGGTGCAGGCGATGAAAGATGTCGGCATGGAAGTTGTCGAGCGGGTGCCGCTGCAGGTGGGCAAAAACCGTTACAACGAAGCCTACCTCAAAACCAAGTCTACTGAGCTTGGCCATATGATGTCTGAGTATCATTTCACCGAAGGTCATCAGGACTGAGTCGGCAAAGATGAAGTCACCGGGGAAAGCAGCAACCCAAGTTGGTTTATTGAGTGTGTCTTCCCTGGGGCTTTTGCTGCTTGCAGCCCCAATCTTTGCCCAAGAGTCCCCCGGCCACGCCCGGCCGCCGGACAACTCCCACTATGCCTTTGGCAGCTATCTGGGCAGCGGAGTTTATCGCGCGTCCGAACAGGATGCTACCGTCATCAGCTTACCGCTGGACTTTACGCTGGAGCAGAGTGAGGACTCGGAGTTCTTGCTGCGCCTGCCCATATCTGTAGGCTTTTTCAACTACAGCCTTGAAGATGCCGGTGAGTTCGAATTGCCTTCCAGTGTTGGTACCTTGACCGTGACCCCAGGCTTTGAAAAGCGTTGGCGTCTGGATGAAAACTGGCGCATGGAGGCCTATGGCGATCTCGGTTTTGGCAGTAATTTTGACCAAGGCGGTAATGTCGCCATCATGGCAGCCGGCATCAGTGGCTTGCGTCATTTTGAGCTGTGGCAGGCAGATTCTCTGTGGGTGACCCGACTGAAATTTGCCGCCTACAGTGAACGGGCGTTCAGCATCAGCCAGAGCTTTTCCGTATTGCAAACCGGAGTGGATATCGGCTTGCCTTATCACTGGTCCTGGCAGGGGTTACAGATGCAGCCCAGGGTGTTTGCTTTGGGTTATTGGTATTTTGACCAGTTACAGTTTGCCGGCGATCTCAACCAGGATACTTTGGTGTCCGGCAGTGTTGAGCTGGGCGCCACCCTGGCCCTTGCCAAGCCAGTGCTTGGCATAGACAGATTGGGGATCAGTTACCGTAGTGGTGATGGGCTGGAGATCTGGCGCCTGGTGTTCAGCATGCCCATCTGAGCCGCATCAGCCCTCAGTGGCGGCGTTCTTGTCCTGGCGGGCTTTCTCGTTGAGCAGGGCGACCAACTGACCACTGACGGCGGCAATCTGATCCTGCAGCAACTTACGCTCTATCTCGGCCGCTTCAGAATCATCACCATTCAGTTGCTGTAGCTGCTGCTGCAACTCCTTGAGCTTGTCCTGCAGCTCTTTAATCTTCTTGTCAATTTCAGACATATCCGAGGTATCTTCCTCGGCGGCTTTCTGCGCTTCTGAGGTTTGCTCCGAATTGTTCCTATACAGCTGACCACCTATATCATCCGCCAGCGCTTTGCGACCGGCAGAAGAGATATTCACTTTATCCTGGCTGTCCGAACTTGTGGCAGCGCTTTCCTTGGCTGCGTCTTTGTCGGCCACTGTGACTTCACTCAGGTTGCGGGGACCGGTTCCCTGAGTGGCGATTTGACCTAAGCCTGCAATGTTCATCATTAAACTCCCTGGCGGCATCTGTTCGTGCTGATAGTCGATAACGACTTATCGGCTGCAAGGGGAAGAACTTTAGCAGCTTTAAGGCAAAATTGGTTAAAAATATAGCGGGTTGCGTGCTGTATCAGTATCTGCCTAGTCGCTCTTTTTACCCCAGATATGGGCATTGGTTTGAGGCTTGTCGGCACAGGTTTGTTTGGCTGGCTTTTGCCTTGTGGCCGGGGTTGAACTGCCCAGCAGGTGAGGCGGAATGGGCAAGCCCTTGCTGGTCAGATAGAGGCGTTCCAGTTTTTCCCTGGCCCATTGGGTCTTTCGCAAAAAGGTCAGGCTCGATTTAATGCTGGGATCATGGCTGAAGCAGCGCACTTTTATCCTTTGTGCCAGGCCATCAAAGCCGTACTGCTCCACCATCTCTGTGAGTATCGCCTTGAGGGTCAAGCCGTGCAGGGGATCTTTGTTGGCTTGAGGGGAATTGGAAGCTGTCATGAATGGGCCTTGGTAGCTGGTGTTATAAAAGCGGCGCCAGTATAACCGAGAAGCTTTTCAAATGCCTTGCAAAAAGGTTGAAAAAGTCGCGTCAAACTGTCCGGCAGCTCTTCAGCCAAGGGGAAACCATCGAGAGAGGAAAAAGGGGCCGTAGCGGCCCCTTGAAAGAGAGATTATTTAAAGTGCAGTGACCAGCTGTCGATGTAGCCTACGTCACGGCGACCGGAGTCAACGGCCTTGAGCAGCCAGGTACCACTGGACTCGACACCTGTCATATCGACCGAATAGCTCTGGTTGATATTGTCGGTGCCTTTGCCTGTGTTGTCGTGCAGCACGGCAATCTGGCCATTGGGGCTGTGCAGTTCAACCTGCAGATCGCCAATGTAAGGGTGCACTATGCTGACATCTACAGTGACCACACCCGAATCACCGCTGCGGCTGACACTGATGGGGCTGGTAATGCCTGTGCTGTTGTTGTCGGGAATATTGGCATTATCACCATTGGTGTAGCTCGCTGCGCCGCCACCTGGATTGGTGCTGCTTGAGCCTGTGTAGCTAGCCACCAGGCTGGCACCGCTGAAGCTGCTGTAACCGCGAACCATCACATAGTAAGTACCGGCTTGAGGGCTGTTGACCGAACAGCTTTCAGTGTTGCCGCCTTTCCAGGGGCGACAATCAAAGCTGCTGGTGGTTGGAGCCGCGCCGTACTGCATGTAAAGGTCGGCATCACCTGTGCCGCCACTCAGGTTGAAGCTGAGGTTGGAAGCGCCGGCAGGCACATCGAGGAAGAAGTGCAGTTCATCGTCTTTGGCACCACTAAGGTTGTTGACTGCCACACCGTTTTCCAACTGACCATCGCTTGGTGTGCCGGGATCGCTCGGGCCATTACAGGAGGCATCCAGATATTCCTTGGCAGCCACGGCATTGACCAGACCATAGCCGGTGCGATCGTCACGACCGGGGACATCCAGATCTTCGGCGGTGGCTTTCAGTGCCTGACGCACCTGGGCGGCACTACACTCAGTGTGATAGCTCCATACCAGAGTTGCGACGCCGGATACGTGTGGCGTCGCCATGGAAGTACCGTTGTAGTACTCATAATCTTCGCCGGTGGTGTTGGATACACTGGCCTGCTGACCGATTTGGTTACGCAGCGCCAGACCGGTTTCACGGTCTACAGACACAGATGCCTTGGTCAATTCAGTGTTTGAGTCCACCAGGAAGGGGTTTTGCAGTCCGGGCAGATCGCTGTTGGAGTAGACAATAGTCGCTGCCGCACCGGCGTTGTTACAGGCGCGAACCGCATTGATCTCGGGATAACCGGCACCTTGGTTTTCCAGACGCTGCACCAAACAGACTTTGCCTGTCATGTTGCCGCAGTTGTAGTTGCCGCCGCTGGTGTCACACTCGGCCAGTTCGCCGCTGGCACTGGCGCTGATGGGCGAGGGCACATAGTTGCTTCCCGATGGTACAAAGCGGTTGTGAGGCACCACCCCTTCGGCAAACAACGACTGACCGGCAATGACAATATCAGCCAGACGTCCTTCGCCGCGAGTCACGGTTGAGAGGATTGCTTCACCCGGGCCGGAGATTTCGACCTGATTGGTGTACTGGGAGAAGGCCGAATGGTCTTTGTTGCTGTCGACCGAGGCCACCGACATTACCGCATCATAGGAAGCCGGGTAACTATGAGTGTTGTTGCCATCGTTACCGGCCGCAGCAATCAAGAGCACGCCATTGTTAAAGTGGTTGGTCATGGCATTGCGCTCAGTGGTGCTGGATCCTGAGCCACCCAGGCTCATGGTGACCACATTGGCGCCATTGTCGACACAGGTATCTACGGCGGATACCAGTGAAGAGGAGTAACCCCAACCTGACTCGTTGAATACCTTAATCACATGGATATTGGCGTTCTGATTCGGCATCACCCCAACCACGCCTTCATTGTTGGCGATGGCGGCTATGGTGCCGGCAACGTGGGTTCCGTGGGCATTGTTATTGCCCGGCTCGAACCAGTTTCCGGTGCCCGAGTTGTTGGTACCTGTGACATTGTTGCCACTGAGATCCTGGTGAGCACGATCATAGCCGGAGTCTATGATACATATGGTGCGATTACCACTGAGGTTATCGGCCAACTGAGTCGCGCCGACATAGGTTTGACCCCAGGGCGTGGTTTCACTCAACAAGCGGCGGGGCATATCTTCTTCGACATACTCCACATCGGTGCGGGCACGCAGCGCCTTGAGTCCGGGGTTATCCAACTTGACGCTGTAGCTGTGGCTGCGACCAATGCGCTTCATTTCGCGAGCCTTAACGCCGTTAAGCGCTCTGTGCTGGCCGAATACCTGATTCAGTTCGCTTTGGCCACTCATGGTTTGCAGGCCGTTGTTGTCCTTGAACTTAACGATATAGCGCTTGGGCAGGGGCGACTGCTGTGACAGATCATTGGCTTGAGGCTTGAAAGGTGCGCCATGAACACCGGCAGAGACTGCCAGGGCCAGCATGGACAGACTCAGGGCCAGCTGTTTATTTGTTATTTTTTTCATACTTGTCTTCCGTGTAACAGATCTTGGTTTATTGTCCTCGGGCACTTCAGCATTCACTGAAATGACCCATTTGCAATCTACCGCTATGAAAAAGTCATGTAAAACAAATGTTAACAGCATGGCGTTCTATTTCAGTTTGGTTGTATTTCACTTTTTGTGAATAAAAATTCACCTTAAGCGTTTGCTGTTACTAAATGTATCAGTGGTGGGTGCATGAAATTTTGCCGGGTTTGAATAACACTCGATGTGAAGTTTGATTGAACCCTGAGATACGTGAAAGATATAATTGATTGATTTATAACTTTAATGATGTTTCTTATTCTAATTTGGCATAAGTAATTATTCTGAAGAATAATCGTTGCGAAAAGGAGACTTTAGTATGGGGTAAAGGCGACTTTTTGACTGAGTGTGCAAATTTGACACTTGCACGTCATCTTGGTTTTTGGTTTTTTGTTAATTATTTGTGCTGCTTATTTCGTAAAAAGGCCCACTTGAGTGGGCCCGGTTGCATGAGTGGCGCAGTACTTAATGGTTATCTGGTCAGCTAGTTGCCGGCGCTGGCCTTGAGGCTATCATAGCCGCCACCATTGTAGACTTCCTGATAACCGGCTTTTTCCAGCGACTCTTTGGCAATACCTGAGCGGCGACCGCTACGGCAGTAGACAACCACAGGGGTGTCCTTGGCAATGCCCTGTTTGGCAAAGGCTTCGGCTATCTGTTCAAAGGGGATATTAACCGCCTCTGGCAGATGTCCCTCTGCGTATTCCTCCGGGGTTCTGACATCCACCAGCATGGCACCTTGGGCGACCTTGGTCAGTGCCACCTCGGGAACCATCTGCTCGGCGCGAGCGCTGAGGCTCAGCAGTACAGCAAACAGCAGAGTGGTCAGCCACAGGAATTGGCGCTGGGTACGGGTTATTATCTTCACTTGCATTCCTTATTCAGTGGGCCTTGGCCTGTTCAGCCTCCGTTTTCATACCGAATTTACGCATCAGCATGCTGGCAGGACAAAAGCCGGTAAAAGCACTCTGAAACAGGTTAGCGCCAACAAACAGAGTTAGCCATACAAAATTGTGATGGACAGTGGCGGTTAACAGTAATGACAACATCACCATAAATCCGGCAAAGGCCATAGTGGCACGTTCTACAGACATTTTAAGCTCCTTTGGCCGCCTGGGCCTGGTTGATCACTGAGTCGATGCGCTTGCGCATCAGGGCATAGTAAAGTACCGGGATCACCACCAGCGTCAGCAGGGTGGAGATCAGGATCCCGAAGATAAGACTGATGGCCAGACCGTTGAAGATCGGGTCATCCAGAATAAACATGGCGCCTATCATGGCCGCCAGGGCGGTGAGCATAATAGGTTTGGCCCGCACGGCGCCTGAGTGAATGACCGCCTGTTCAAATGGCACTCCGGCAGCGGTTTCCTGGTTGATAAAGTCCACCAGGAGTATGGAGTTACGTACTATGATCCCCGCCAGCGCTATCATGCCTATCATGGAGGTGGCGGTGAACTGGGCGCCGAGTAAGGCGTGTCCCGGCATGACCCCGATAATGGTCAAGGGGATAGGCGCCATAATGATCAGCGGTACCAGATAGGAACGGAAGTGGGCCACCACCAGGAGATAGATGGCAATCATGCCGACCCCATAGGCCAGGCCCATATCACGGAAGGTTTCATAGGTGATCTTCCACTCGCCATCCCAGAGTACGCTGATGGCATCCAGACCATCGGGTTGGCTGAAATAATGCTGGTTGAAGCCAAGGCCACCTTCTGAGTCAATATCCGCCGCCATTTCAAACATACCGTACAGTGGGCTGTCGAGCGGCCCGGCCATGTCGGCAATCACCATGATCATCGGGATCATGTTCTTGTGAATGATGGGCGCGTCTATCTGCCCCTTGCGGATTGTCACCAATTCGGCCACGGGCACAGTGCCGCCATGGAGGCTGTCGAGGCGCAGGTTGAGCACTGAGGTCAGATCCAGTTTGTCGGCCTCCGGCAGTTCCAGTCGGATCGGCACAGGGCGTTTCTGCATCGGTTTGTGCAGTACATTGATATCCTTGCCGCCGACAGCGGTGGCCACCAGATCCACTATGTTGGCGTAGGGCACGCCCAGCAGACTGGCCTTGCTGCGATCGATAAGCACCTGCCATTTCTGTTGTGCCGCCGGCAGGAAGATATCGATATCCACCACATCCTCGGTCGCCTGGAACAGGGACTGCAGCTCTCTGGCCGCCTGCTGGCGAATATCCTGGCTGGGGCCATAGACCTCGGCCACAATCGGCGACCACACAGGTGGGCCGGGGGGCACTTCCACCACTTTGACATTGGCGTTGAAGCCTTGGGCGATTTGCTGCAGCGGGCCGCGCACCGCCAGGGCTATGCTGTGGCTGTCTCTGTCCCTGTGTTTCTTGTCACTGAGATTGACCTGAATATCGCCAAGCTCCTGACTGTTGCGGACAAAGTAATGCCTGACCAGGCCGTTGAAGTTGATCGGGGCATGGGTGCCGGCATAGAGCTGCAGATGCTGCACTTCGGGTACAGTCACCAGATAATCGGACAAGGCCTTGAGGACTTTTTCCGTCTGCTCCACCGGCGTGCCTTCCGGCATATCCACCATCACCTGGAATTCGCTCTTGTTGTCGAAGGGCAACATCTTGAGCACCACCAACTGGCCGGCAGGCAGGGCAACAGCCATGCCTATCAGCACAAACACGCCAGCCGCCATGCCAACTCGGGCCTTGCGGCTCTCGAGGAATGGCTTGATAAGCCGGGTAAACAGCCTGAGCATCACAGGGCTGGCATTGTCGCTGTGCCCCTCGCCACCCTTGTGTCTGAGCAGTTTGTGGCTGAGCCAGGGAGTGACCACAAAGGCCACCGCCAGGGAGATCAACATGCCCATGCTGGCGTTGATGGGAATAGGGCTCATATAGGGGCCCATCAGCCCAGAGACAAAGGCCATCGGCAGCAATGCCGCAATAACGGTAAAGGTCGCCAGAATGGTGGGGCCACCCACTTCATCCACGGCGGCGGGAATGAGCTCACTCAGGCTGCGTTTGCCCATGGCCATATGACGGTGGATGTTCTCCACCACGACTATGGCATCGTCCACCAAAATACCTATGGAGAAGATCAGTGCAAACAGGGATACTCGGTTGAGGGTAAAGCCCCAGGCCCAGGAGGCGAAAAGGGTAATCGCCAGGGTAATGACAATCGCCACACCCACCACCAGTGCCTCGCGCATTCCCATGGTGAACACCACCAGGATAACCACAGCGGCGGTAGCAAAGATCAACTTGAAGATCAGAGTGTTGGACTTATCTGCCGCCGTTACGCCATAGTTGCGCGACACAGTGACATTGACATTGTCCGGAATAAGCAGGTTACGGCTCTTTTCCACCTTGGCAAGGATAGCATCGGCCACATCCACGGCGTTTTCACCCGGTTGTTTGCCTATGGCTATGGTCACTGCCGGGAAGACGCCTTTAGCTTCTGCTTCGGCGCTGTGACCGTTTTGATGCCAGGCGCCATAGAGGGGCACATCGGCCTTGAGGCTGATATCGGCAATATCACTGAGGAACACTGGGGCGGCCTTGCCCTGGCTGTCATTGTGCACCGCGACCACCAGTTGCTGCACATCCTCCAGCGAACGCAGGAACTGGCCGGTCTGCACCTTGATCTCCTGGTTATCTTGCACCAGAGACACGGGCATGGAGACCGCATTATTGGCGCCGAGCGCCTGGTTGATGGCATCGAAGCTGACACCATAAAAACTCATTTGGGCCGGATTGATGCGTACATTGAGCACCAACTCATGGGACCCCATGGACTCGACATCTCGGGTGCCGGGAATGCGCTTGAGCTCGGTTTCGAGCCCATGGGCCACATGAGTCAGTTGCTGAGCAGAGACACCGGGATCCTCTGACCAGAGAGTCAGGCTGACAATGGGCACATCGTCTATGCCCATGGGTTTTATCAAGGGATCGCCCACACCCGCGGCTCTGGGCAGCTTGTCCAGGTTGGAATAGATTTGATTGTAGAGTTTGACTATTGCCTCGTTGCGGGGCACACCCACCTCAAAGATGACGATGATCATCGCGCCATCGGGCTGCGAGAAGGAGTAGAGGGTATCTATGCCTTTTATCTGCGAGATCACCTCTTCGGCCGGTAGGGTAACCAACTGCTCGACTTCGGTCGGTGTGGCGCCGGGGAAGGGGATAAACACATCGGCAAAGGTCACATCTATCTGAGGTTCTTCCTCCTTGGGAGTGACCAGAATGGCAAACATCCCCAGCAACAAGCCCAGCAGGGCCAGAAGTGGCGTAATGGCACTGAGCTGGAAACTGGCAGCAATGCGACCGGAGATGCCGGTGTTATTTTCGCTGTGATTAGCCATGAGTTCCCCTTACTTGGCCTTGCGCTGCTCGAGCAGCAACTGATAGGCGTTGGCGGCGACTATGTCTCCGGCTTCGAGTCCTGCCAGTATGGTCACGCCATCGTCACGCACATCACCCAGGCGTACCTGTTGCAGGACAAAGTTGTCGCCGCGCTTGAGGTAGACGGCCGACAGCTCATTGACGCTGTAAAGTGCTTCTTTTGGCAGCACTATCTCCTGGCGCTTTTCTATGGCAAAGCGCACCTTAACGAAACTGCCGGGCAATAGATCGCCTGTGTTGGCCGGCAGTGGCAGTCTCACCTGAAAGGCGCGGCTCTGCTCATCACTGAAACCAAAGACCTTGGGGGTAGTGACATCAAAACTGCGGCCATCGGCTAGGATAACCGTCATCATGTCTGTGGCTTTAGCAGCCTGAAGAAAACGCTGCGGCAGCTGCATCACCACCCGCATCTCATCGTCGGCAAAACCGGACAGGAGCGGCTGACCGGGAGCGACTGTTTCTCCCTCTTCCACATGCCTGGCCGTGACTATGCCTGCATATGGCGCGCTGACGACTGTGTATTTCAGTGATTCTTTTGCCTGAATGATCCTCGCCTTGGCCGCGCTGGCCGCTTGGGAGGCTGACTTGGCATTGGCTATGGCCTGATCCATTTGGCCGCGGGAAATCGCGCCCTTGGGAAACAGTTCCTGATAGCGCTTAAGCGTCAGCTGCGCTTCGGTATCCAAGGCTCTGGCTCTGGCGTATTCCGCCTCGGCCGCCGCCAGGGACGCGCCTTGCTCTTCACTGGTGATCTCAAGCAGCGCCGCCCCGGTGGGGACTCGGTCGTTGACATCAAAGTAAAGCTTGAGGATCCGTCCCGAGGTTTGGGCCGACACGGTTGCGGCCTTGACCGCCTCGAGCCTGCCATCCAGGGTCAGCAATTGGGAGTGCTCTGTCTGGCGGACAGTCACTGTGGCCGGTTCGGCTGCCTTAACGGGTTGAATGAGCAGCAGCGCGGGCAGTAACAGGGTCAATACTGGCGTTATTCTGGGCATGGAACTGTTCTCAAAAAAGCATTTATGAGAAAATTCTAATGAATAAGGTGGTCGCCTGCAACTATTATTAGAAAAATATGATTAAATAAGAGGTGGCTTGAGTAACTGACTAGACCTTGAATACCCAGGCCAGAATATACACAGCCAAAATACAGATACGAAAACAGGCGGCCTTGGCCACCTGTTTATATTGAAAAATCCGTTTCAGGTTTGCGCTTCAAAAGTTCAGTCGTTGAGATAGTAGGTGAGGGTAGAGACGATTCGCACCTTCTTGATGTAAGGCGTATTACTGTCGCGATCGGAAATGGTGAAGGTGCCCTGGCTGGCTTGTTTGATCTTCCCAAGTACCGAGTCTGAATCTTTGGCAAACTTCTCGGCCACTTCACGGGCATTTTGGGTAGCCTCCTGCACCATGGCCGGCTTGATACTGTTGAGTTCGGTAAACAGGAATTCGGTGCGACTGTCATAGTCCTGACTGGCGATGGCTATGCCTTCTTTGGCCAGGGCCAGCAGCTTGTTACGGCTCTCAAGCAGCAGATCCACCTGGTGAGTATAAAGCGACACTGTCACTCGGGCGGCGTAGCGATACTTAACATTGGGATCGACATAACCCTGGGCTTGCCTGTCTTCTATGGAAGGCAGAGAGACAGAGATTTCATCCTTGTTGAAACCTTGCTGTTCAAGAAAGGCCGTCACTTTATCTGTTTTTTGCTGCACCGTCTGATACAAGGTGTTGAGATCGTTATCGACCTCATTGAAGCGAATCGGCCAGATGGCGACGTTGGCCTTGACCTCGCGTTCAGCCAGACCTTTGACCGCCACGGTTCGCTCCATACCTTTCATTGCCAGCAGGCTGTTTCCAATACTGGTGCCAAGCAGCAGTAAACCGGCGCAAATAAAACCCCCAAGCAACAGGGCCGCCAGAGAATAATTTTTACTCATTTCGAAATCCTTTTGTGACATAGGAGAGGTACGAAGTACGCCTTATATCCGGCCCTGTATAAGCCAGCCGATGCAGCGCAATCTACACCATCCATAAGATAACCAAGCCTTGCCGAGAATGCATCTGTAAGCTTGAATGCTGCCTGAACAACTTGCTGTTAATCAACAAAAAAGCCGCCCAGAAGGGCGGCCTTGTCAGCTTAAACTCGTTGGAGCCTTGGCTCAGAATTGATAGCTGTACTGCACTGAGTAGTACATAGCTTCTGATTTGGTAATGGCGTTAACCGGACCAACTACTGCACTGTTTTCTACCAGTTCCACTTCTTCACCTTTAACAAAGGCCATACCGAAGTCGATGGTTTGATGCTGGTTGATGTGGTAGCTCAAGCCTGCAGTGAACCATTGACGGTCAGAATCAGGAATGGAGATTGAACTGATTTCATCAACAACACCATTGTCGAACATGTAACCGGCGCGAACAGTGAATTGCTCATTGATGTCGTAGGTTCCGCCCACACTCATCAGCCAGGAGTTTTTCCACTGATACTGCTTCAGAGGGACATTGACATTGTTGGCAATCACAGTACCTGTACCATAAATGCTGCTGACACCATCTTTGGCTGTAATTTGATCGAAGTTGCCCCAACGGGTGTATTGAGCCGTGTAATGGACAGCAAAGTTTTCGGTTAACTGGTGGAAACCGGCCAACTGGAATATGTCTGCCAAAGGCACTTCCAACTCGTCAAACAGGGTTGAAGCAAAACTGTTTGTTTGGCCAGGCAAAGGTGTCAGTGTCGCAATATGGCCACTCACATCGACATTGGGGCTGTAACGGTAACTCAGACCAAAACGGTTGTTCTCATTCAGCTCAAGTGTGGCACCAACAATACCGCCAATACCCCAACCATCGGCATCCACATCGACCAATGGCATTTGATTGTAATAGCGATCCAGGTTGCCTTCGCCATAAACCAAATCCAGTCCGACACCCAAACTCAGCATGTCATTGATGCGGTAAGACACACTGGTGTTGAAGTTGATGGTGGTTACTTCGGTATTACCTATTAGATCATAGGGAGCCGCAACTGTTTTGCTATTGACCAATGAGGCGCTGTCTGTGCCGGTACCGAAGTTGGAAAAGGCAGCAAAGCCCACAGCCCATTTATCATTCAAAGGCTGGATGTAATAGATGTTGGGGATCCATTTGACACTGCCGGCATCATCAATCCCACCCAGATCCACCTGGCCGCCCATGAAGTTAACGTCTTTGATATCTACCTGGACGTCAACAGTGGTGACACCAACCGATATAGCGGCTTTGTCAAACAGTGCCATGGCGGCCGGGTTACGGGATAACACGGATGCGTTATCTGCAATCACGGCATCACCGGCAAAGGCGCGGCCGATACCTGTGGCTGATTGGCTGTTGAGCTGGAAACCGGCTGCCAGGGTCTGGCCACTGACCAGCGCTACTGAAACCGCGATAAGAGTCTTGTTGAAATACTTCATTATTATCTTCTCTTTTATGTTTGCAGGTTGGCTGTCAGTCTCTAATACCCCACAGACACCCGCTTATTAGTCCAGTGCATCTTATGGACGCCCTATAGCGCCAACAACTCCGACCAGATGTGAAATTTTGTAATATTTTGGTTAATTTCTGCGAATGTGCTGCGAACGTGCGATGAACTTCAAAATGCAGGTCGAGCCGGAAAAGCTGCAATAGCTGAATAGTGGCTGGTTGAAGGTGACAAGTCTGTGTGTTGCTAAGCTGTAAAATCGGGTGAAACAATAAATTACAAACTGGCGGTGCGTTTGGCGTGCAAGTGTACGCCAAACGCCAGGGCGGGCAATTGAAAGCTGAATTTACGAGCTTAGAGGCTCTGTTCGAAGCGACTGAATTGTGTCTTTGTAGCCTCGGATGGCGGCGACAAACGGCTCACTACAACCCCGGCCAGGGTGGCCAGAATGAATCCAGGCAATATTTCATAGAGGGCGAAGATACCGCTTTCCAATTGTTTCCAGATGATTACTGTCAAGCCGCCAACTAGGATGGTGGCAATGGCGCCGTTGCGGCTGTAGCCACGCCAAAACAGCGACAGGATCACCACAGGGCCGAAGGCGGCACCGAAACCGGCCCAGGCATAGCTCACCAGACCCAGTACGCTGGCTTCCCGATCCAGGGCAACAACCACTGAGATAATGGCAATGGCCAACACGCCGGTACGACCGACCAACATCAGCTCCTTGCTTGAAGCCTCGGGCCTGAGCCACTTACGGTAGAAATCTTCGGTGATCACGCTGGAACACACCAGCAATTGCGAGTCTATGGTGCTCATGATGGCCGACAAGATAGCGGCGATAAGCAGACCACCAATCCAGGGGTTAAAGGCGATCTGAGTCAGATGGATAAACACAGTTTCCGGATTCTTGAGCGGCTCGTCGGCAAAATAGAGCGCGCCGGCAATGCCGGTCGCCAGGGCGCCGATCAGGGAGATAAACATCCAGCTCATGGCGATGCGGCGCGAAACCGGCAGATCCTTGACACTGTTAATCGCCATAAAGCGCGACAGAATATGGGGCTGTCCAAAGTAACCCAGCCCCCAGGCCAGAGCCGACAGCAGACCTATCAAGGTCAGCTTATCGCTCCATAACGACAGCATAGCCGGGTCCAGGGCATCCAGGCTCTTGTGACTCTCTGGATGGGTAAACATGCTGACCGGGACTATCAACAGGGCTATCAACATCAAGCAACCCTGGAAGAAGTCTGTCCAGCTGACGGCAAAAAAACCGCCGACAAAGGTATAGGCCACTATCACCGCGGAACCTATCAGCAGCGCCGTCAGGTACTCGAGTCCAAAGACATTGCTGAACAGCACCGCGCCGCCCACCATGCCGGAGGAGGCGTAGAAGGTGAAAAACAGTAATATGGTGACGGCGGAAACCAGTTTCAGGAGGCCACCCTCGTCGTTGAAACGCTTCTCAAAAAAGTCCGGCAGCGTCAGAGCATTGTCAGCCATCTGGGTATAGATCCGCAGGCGTTTGGCCACTAAAAGCCAGTTAAGCCAGGCGCCCAGTAACAGGCCTATTCCCATCCAGGCTTCGCCCAGACCGCCGAGATAGACGGCGCCGGGCAAACCCAGCAGCAGCCAACCGGACATGTCGGAGGCGCCGACACTGAGAGCGGTCACGGCCGGGCCCATCTTGCGACCGCCGAGAATATAGTCATCGACCGAATCGGTCGCCTTGTAGGCCCAAAGACCTATCCCCATCATCAGAGCCAAATAGCCCAGAAAAGTTATCATTACCGGGGTTTCAATATGCATGCTGGTTTACACTTTTGTGTTGTTGTTTGGCGCGGATACTAGCAAAAGTTTGCCAAAGCGCCCAATGTTGACAGATTATGTGAAGCAGATCTGACCAGTCCCGGCGAGTGTTCGCCGGGAGCTTTGGCAAGCAAAGAACCTCGATACCTTAGATAAAGCTCTGTTTTATTTCTTCTTTAACAGCGTCCAGGTCCTGAGGATATTCGGCTACCAACACCAGGTAAGCTGAGTCGGTTTTTATCGCCTCTCCCCGGTATTCGCTGTCGGCAAAGGCCTCGGCCAGCATCACCCTGTGCTCAGGGGGCACAATAAACACTGTTACCTTGCCTTGTTCACCGGCCAATACCAGGTGAATACTCTCAATTCCCTGAAAATCGCAGAAGGTGCTGTAAAACACCCGTCCAGGTTGGCTGTTGAATCTGGCACTGCCCAACCCCTTGAGCGATGCGAGCTTGGCATTGACCGCCTGATAAGAGATATCGGCATCACTGGTCATGGCAATGGTTTCATGGCGGACATGGGCGAGGGCGTGTTGTCCTAAATCCACCGGCCCCTGGCGCCAGAGACTGAAACTGACTCCGGCAACAAAAGCGACGGAGGCCGCCATCGCCAGCATCCAGCCGGTGCGTTTGCGTTGGGCGTGATGCACGGCCAGCTGCTGTTTCAGTAGCAGTTTTTCGCTCAGATCTTCGGCCACAGGAATTCTGAGCGCCTGACTTATTTTGCCATCGAGTGCCTTGAGTTCGGCGATAAACGCCTGATTGTCCTCGCTCTGGCTGAGGGCCTCGAGAAACTCGGGATCCTGATTATTGGGGTCGCCATAGGCCTGGCGGCGAAACTTCAGCTCATCCATTGGATTGACCTCTGACCTTGGAGTGTTCCAGTGCTTCTTTTAACTGATTCCTGGCCCGAAACAAGCGGGTCATGACAGTATTTCGGTTTAGATCCAGCAATTGGGCAATTTCATCGCCACTGAATCCGGCTATCAGCTGTAATAACAAAGGCTCCCGGTACTCGGGTTCCAATTGGGCGATTTGACGCCTGAGCAGATAGTGCTCGGCATGATCTTCCTGGCTCTGGGACCCGGGATCCTGCCAATGCTCTTCGCCGATATCGGCATAATCAAACTGTTTACGCTCAAAGCGGCGGGCATTTTCCCGCCGTAAAATCGTGATTAACCAAGCCTTGGCCGCCTTGTCATCTTTCAAAGAATCCAGCGAGCGCCAAGCCCGGAGAAAAGTTTCCTGGGTGATATCTTCGGCCACATGACGGTCGCCGCAAAGCCAGAAGGCGTAGCGGTAAATATCGGTATGCAGCGCCCTGACCAGGCTATCGTAACGTCTTTGTTTATTCAGCATGTCAGAAATGACCGCGTCATCAGACTTTTTCTTTCGCCAGCTATCGAACATTTTCCATGCTTGTTTTATTTTTGTTGCCGCTAAGCTTAATGGCCTTGGGGGCATTCTGGCAAATACCATGAGTGTAAAATCGGTTGCAAGCCTGATTTAGCCTGGATTTCAGCACGCTTGGCGGTAAAAGTGATGGCCGAAATATCGGGATAAGGGTAAACACACTGTTGAAAAGGGAGGGAAACAGTTGGTTGAAAAAGTCTGCTGTTAAAGGCCTTGAGAGGGGAAATGGTAACTGCAGGCTATACCCAGACGGGCACTCAGCCATAGCGAATAGACGCTATGGCTGAAGCAGTCGATTAAGGGTTTAGCGGCGCCAGCACTGAGGCCGTACCGGCGGCGTTGGAGTACTGACTCTTGAAGCGCTCAAAGGCCTGCAGCAGCGCCGGGAAATGCTGACCGGGATCGCCGCTTTGTCTGCCATAGCGGCTGGCCTGAATCTTGGCGACAACGGCGGCCAACTCAGGGGCCAGTTTCGGCAGTTCATCGAGTGTGACGCTATGGCCTGTGATATCACTGAGTTCCTGCTGCAACGCCTTGAACACCTGGCTCAAGTCCCCTTGCTGACAAGCCTGGCTCAATCCCGGCTGGGTTTGGCTTGTTTGAGCTTGCAACACTGTTGCCGGAGCGGTCGGAGCTTGCTGCCTGCGCGCCTTTAGCCACAACACACAGGTGGCCAGCCACAGCGACGCAAACAGGGCCGTCAACCAAGGCCAGAAACCTGCGCTGCTGCCGGGCTCCTGCGCAGGTTGGTTGATGGTTGGTTGCGGCATATCGGCGGCGGGGGCCACCTGGATAGTGCGCGCCGGCAGTAGGGCGAACTCCTGCTGTTTCAAATGCGGATTCCACCAAGGCACCTTGATCTCCGGCAGGGTATAGCTCCCCGGCTTCGAGGGCACTATGGCAATGGTCTGGGTCAGTTGCGATACCAGTTGATTGTCGCGAACAAAGGTCTTGCGCTGCGCCTTTTCCGGATAGCTCTTGAGATTGTCCGGCAAGCTCAGTTTAAGCTCCGGTAGGCTGGTTTCATCGGCATTGGATGCCAGCAGTGTCAGGTTGCGGGTAATAGGGCGACCCACTTCAAAAGTCTGCTTGTCGTCCCATTCCTCTTTGAGCATCACCAGATCCGATACCAGCCAGTCGCCGTGATATTCGGCCGGGATGGGCTTGATGCTGACCAGCATGCTGTCACTCTGGGCCTGCATGGGGCGACTTTCCTGAAAGGCGAACATGCCCCGTCTTGGGGTATCGACCAGCACATCGCCAGAGAAGTTGGCACCGGAAATCGCCAGCTCGCCCGGCTCATCGGCTATGATGCCGTAGCTGCGCTCTATCACCCGAAAACGGCGGCCGTTGACGATTTCACTGCTTTCTTTATCCTCGCCGAGCTGTTTTATCTGGGCGCCGCTGATGGAGGGGGCCGACAACACCCCACGCTGCAGCTCGACGGCCAAAAAGAGTTTTACTTTGTAGGTGAGTAGTTGGCCGACATAGGCCTCCTTGGCCGAGATACTGGTACGCAGGAACAGGTTTTTTTGCGCCTCCGGGCGACTACCGGCCGGCATCACCTTCAATTCGATGGCATCGCTGCTGACGCCATCGATGCTCAGAGCCGGAATAGTAACCTGGCCGGTGGTTTTGGGGGCCAGCATCACTTGCCAGCGGGTTTCCTTGCGGGCATCAAAATTGATGATCTGGGTACTGCGACTGACGCTGGTGCGGCCGACGATAAAGTCTTTCAACAGGGCCGAGGTGTCCAGTGCCTGGGCTTCGAGTTCATCATCTGCCACCACGGACAGCATAAAGTACTCGCTCTCGGTCACGGGATTGCGATCGACCGAGGCCTGAAGCTGTGTCAGTGCCAGTGCCTTGAGCGGCAGCAGGCACAGAAGCAATAGAGGAATAAGTCTAGTTACCACTGTTCATTGTCCTTGGGCGTCTCGCCGCGCTGGCGGCGTTTTTGATACTCGAGTTGCATCTTGTTGCGCAGCAAAGTGGCCGGGTCATCCACCAATGCCTTCAGCGCCCGCTCCATTTCAGGGGGCAGGGGCTCGGTGTCCTCGAGTGACGAGGCGGCAACTTGTGCCTTAATCTGTTCATCACTTTGCTCATCGTTTGGCCCTTCTTGTTGCTCGGCAAGGCTCGCCGAGTTGGCCTTGTCTGCATCAGACTCAGAGCCATCCTGCTTAGCTGCACCGTTTTGACTTGCAGCTGTGCTTGACTCATTTTGCGGCTCTTGCTCTTGCGGCAAAGAAGCCTGCATCTCAGGCTCAGAGCCTGCGCCAGTGTTATCCTCGGCATTTTGCGGGTTCTGATCGCCTTTGGCGTCCTTTTCGGCGTCCTTCTCGGCGGGATTGTCAGCATCATTTTGCTGCGAGTCGGCAGTGGAAGGCTCGCTATTCTCTTTGTTAGCGTCTTTATCTGAGCCCTGGTCGGCTTGGCTGTCTTGACCTTGCTCTTTGTCCTGGTTTTGGCCCTGGCTGTTGTCACCCTGGGCGCTGTCCTGACTGCCCTGACTCTGATCCTTGCCGGACTGAGAATTCTGTTGTTGATCCTGCTGGCTTTGATCCTCTTGCTTATCCTGGCTCTGTTGATCTTGTTGCTGCTCTCGCTGCTTTAGCAAGGATTCCGCCAACGCCTTATTGTCAATGGCATCCTGCATATCGGGCACTTGTGTCAGGGCGTTACTGTAGCGCTTGATGGCTTCTTCATATTGGCCAAGCTGCATCAGGGCATTGCCTTGGTTGTATAAGCCTGTGGCACTGTCATCTTGTTCGAAAGCTTGCAGCGCGCCTTGATAGTCACCGCCGCGGTAGCGGGCGCTGCCTTGCCAGGCGGGGTCAACAAACTTGTCGGCGGCAGTGGCAAAATCCTCTTGCTTGAAAGCCTGCATTCCCTGCTGATCCCGGGTTTGCCAGAGGTCATCCCAGCCGCTCGCCTGGCTCGGTGGGCTGACAAGCAGGCCAAGACTCAATGGCAGCAACAGCACCGGCAGGCCGCTGCGAAAGCTTAAGAGCAGCGGCAACAACAGCAAGAATGCCAGATAGGGGCCAAGGTCGACCCAGGTATCGCCGGCAAGATCTGTTTCTGTGGCATCCGAGCTGGTGGCGAGCCACTGCTGCAGCGTTTGCAGATCCTTGCCGTCGTTGCTGTAGGGCACCAAAATGCCGTTCCCGGCACTTGCCAGCTCGCTGAGCAGACCAAAGTCGGTGGCCGGTACTACCACTTCATTTCGGCTGTCCTTGAGCAGTTGCCCATCCGGCAGCCTTATCGGTGCACCCTGGGATGAACCTATAGCCAGAATGCCCAAGCGGTAGTGACTGCCCTCAATCGCCTGTTTGGCGGCATTGAGCTGACGGCTGCCGACGCCATCTGTCATCAAGATGATATCGCCCTGCAGGTGGCCGCCCTGGCTGAGCAGTTCCTTGGCTTTATCCAGCGCCGCGGCCAAATTGGAGCCGCGCACTGGCATGATGGCCGGGCTCAGGGTTGGCAACAGATTGAGCAGGGTGTTGCGATCCCTGGTCAAGGGGCTGATGACAAAGGCGTCACCCGCGTAGGCCAGCAGGGCGGTTTCCCCTTCATTGAGTTGCTCCAGCAGATCCGTGGCGCGGAACCTGGCCTGGGTCAAACGGTTGGGGGCGGCGTCTGTGGCATACATGGACAAAGACATATCCATCACCAGCACCCGTCCTGTGCTGCTGGCAAATACCGGCAGGGGTTTCTTGTAAAGCGCCGGGCCGCTTAAGGCCAGTACTGCCACTAACCAGACCAGACCAAGCCAGGGCAGGCGGTTTCGGCGGCTTTTGCTGCCTTGGGTCAACAGCAGTGGCGCCAGATGAGGCGCAATATAACGATCCCAGTCAGATTGGCCCGCTTGACGGCGACTTTGCAGCACTAACAGCAATGCCAGCGGTACTAAGGCCCACAGCCATTCGGGACGGATAAAGTGCAAACTCATGATTTCCTCCCCCAACGCCCTGGCCAGACGCTGAGCAACAGGCTCTGCAGCTGCAGCAGTACGCTCAGTGCCAGCGCCAGCCCCAGCGGCCAGTAAAACAGCTCGGATTGCGGCCGGTAACTGAGGGCGTCACGGCTGACGGGCTCCAGCTTGTCGATTTCCTGATAGATCTGCTCCAGCTCTTCGGTATTCCGGGCACGGAAATAGCGCCCCTTGGTGGCATCGCTTATCCGTTGCAGCTGGGCTTCATCCAGATCCATCGAGGGGTTGACCCGCTCACGGCCAAACAGGGTGCGACGCTCCATCACATCGGCGCCCACACCTATGGTGTAGATGGTGATGCCGCGCTTGGCGGCAATCGCGGCGGCCTGATCCGGCACTATGCTGCCGGCATTGTTGGAGCCGTCGGTCAAGAGCACCAACACCCGGTTGCTGTCTTTCACCTTATCGAAGCGTTTTACCGCCAGGGCAATGGCATCGCCAATGGCGGTCTGTTTGCCCACCAGGCCGATTTGGGCTTCCTTGAGATACTGAGCCACAGAGCGTCTGTCCTGAGTCAGTGGCGCCTGCAGGTAGGCGGCATCGGCAAACAATATCAGGCCGATACGATCGCCGGCGCGGCGCTCGATAAAGTCGCTGACCACTTTCTGGATCAGGGTGAATCTGTCTACCGCCTTGCCATCGAGCACCATGTCTTCAATCTGCATACTGCCGGAGAGATCCACCGCCAGCATCAGATCCCGCCCCTCGGTGGGCAGCTCTATGGGATCGCCGAGCCACTGTGGCCGGGCGATGGCCAGCAGCAACAGGCACCACAGCAGCCAGAGACTCAAGGGCGCTCTGCGTTTGCTTTGTTGCTGCTCGTGGGCATGGGCATCGACGCCGGGCAGTTGCAGTTGCCCGCCGCTGTTGACGGCGGGGCGATAGGCTAGCAGCAGCGGCAATGGAATAAGCAGCAGTAACCAGGGCCAATGGAGAGTCAGCATCTTGGCTTGCCTCCCTTGGCAAAGTGTTTGGGGGCACGCTTGAGCCAGCAAACACAGAGCGCCCGCAACTCGGTGGGGGCTGTGCTCGGTTGGCCGCGGTATTGATTTTCGAGCAAAGAGGCGAAGCGACCACGCTGCTCGGCTGGCAGTGCGTTATCCAGGTACTCGGCCCAGGATTTGCCGCTGAGTCCGGCCACCTGGGCGCGCTCACCATAGCTGATGGCGGTGCGTTTCAACAATGCGCTCATCTTGGATAGCAGCTCCGGGTCCTGGTCCTGCAGCTGTGTCAGTTCAGTCATGGCGGCTTGAGCCACCGCCTTGTGAGCCTTGGCTGCCTTCAGGCGCCGATAGCCAAAGAATGCCGCGGCGCCAAGCAGTAACAAGGCCAGCAGCATCAGCAGCCAAATACCGGGAGCCGGAGGCCAAAAGGGCACCTCGGCCGGCAGTTGAATATCCTTGAGCGCACTCAGCGCCGGATTGGCTTGATTGGGATTCATCTTAACAGTGTCAATTGTTGATTGAGGCGCCGGCCTGCATCCAGAGTGCGAACCGGGACCTTGAGTTGTTGCATCAGGGTATCAAACTGCGCCAGGTTGGCGCGCTGACGACCGAGCCAGGCATCATAACCGCTGCGATCCAAGATCAGGCTGCGGCCCGACTCCCGTACGGGCAGGGCAAACTGCCGCGGCAGCTCGAGTGTGCCTTGGCGCATGGGATCCGTTACCACAAAGGCCGCCAGCTCGCAGTGGCGTTTGAGTTCCGACAGCGCCTGCTGACATTCGCTGCCAAAACCGTTGCCGTCTGTGATTATCCAGATAAGGGAGCCGGGTTTGGCCAGTCGTGCCAGACGCTGACAGGCCTGGAGCATTAACGCCTGACCATCTTCATGGGGGCTATCCAGCGCTTCGAGCTGCGACTTGTGTACCGTCACCAGCGCCGATATCAGTGCCAGGATCCCCTGATTGCGAGCTCTTGGCTTAAGTTCTCTGTGGGCGCTATCGCCCACCACCAGTGCGCCGAGACGGTCGCCCTGCATGATGGCATTCCAGCCCAAGGTTGCCGCCAGATGCGCCACCTGTACCGACTGCAATAACAGCTGGGAGCCGAAATAGAGGCTGTGTTTCATATCCACCAACAGCAGAATAGGGCGCTCACGCTCCTCGACAAACAGCTTGGTATGCGCCTTGCCGGTGCGGGCTGTGACCCGCCAATCTATGGTGCGGACATCATCGCCCTGTTGATAGTGACGCACTTCGGCAAATTCCATGCCGCGGCCTTTGACCAGGCTGGCTCTGTGACCGGCCATGGCCGCACGGGCTTTCCCCTGCCTGTCACCCAGAGCGCGGGCGATATTCTGGCAGGCAAGCAGCTCGGCCTCACACAGGTGGAGGCCGTCGGCAAACAGTGGCAGTGAAGAGTCTGTTGTTGCGGCTTTCATCAGGGAACGGCCACCTGATTGAGCACATGGTCAATCACCTGATCGCGGCTGACCCCTTCGGCCTGCGCCTGATAACTCAGCAGCAAACGGTGGCGCAGTACATTGGGCACCACGGCTTGAATATCTTCAGGGGAGACAAAGTCACGTTCATATAACCAGGCGCGGGCGCGGGCACAGCGCTCGATGGATTGGGTCGCCCGCGGGCTGACACCGTATTCCAGCCACTTGGCAAGCTGGTCGCTGTAGCGCTGAGGCTGACGGGTCGCCATCACCAAGTCGACAATATAACGCTCCAGCGGTTCGGCCAGATACAGCTCCAGCGCTTGCTCCCGGGCGAGGAACACTTCCTGCTGGCCTATGGGAGTGACTTTCTCCATGCCGTGGGTCTTGGCTTCGCTGCGGGACAAACGCAGGATCTCAAGTTCAGTGTCTGCCTCCGGGTAATCCAGGTTCAGGTGCATCAGGAAGCGGTCAAGCTGGGCTTCCGGCAACGGGTAGGTGCCCTCGTTTTCCAGCGGGTTTTGGGTCGCCATCACTAAAAACAGCGGCGGTAACTTGTAGGAGTGTTTGCCCACTGTTACCTGGCCTTCGGCCATGGCTTCCAAAAGGGCCGACTGCACCTTGGCCGGGGCGCGGTTGATTTCATCCGCCAGAATAAGGTTGTGAAATATCGGCCCCGCCTCAAACTCAAAGGTCGCGGTTTGGGCGCGATAGATGTCGGTGCCGGTCAAATCGGCCGGCAGCAGGTCCGGGGTAAACTGAATGCGATGAAAGTCGCCCTCAATGCCATCACACAGAGCTTTAACGGCTCGGGTCTTGGCTAGCCCCGGTGGTCCTTCTACTAACAGGTGGCCATCGGCTATCAGAGCGATAAGCAGGTTTTCGGTCAAAATTGGCTGACCTATGATCACTTGATCCAGATAGGTCCGCAGTGCATGAAATCGACTCAAAGGCATGATGCTACTCGTTTTATTTTAAGGCCCAACTATAGACAGCGGTTATGGTAAAGAATTCCCTGCGCCCTTGGCTAGTGTTAAAAAAACAAACAGGTGTTTAAAACCGGCCAACAAGAAGTTAGAATCAGATCACATTTTTAATGGTCAGACCTGTTTAGGGCAGTACGGGTCTCTTATGGAAAAACAATAAAGCGCAGCGTCAGGGCCAGTTTTCGGCGTGCGCCACTGTAAAGAGGGTGACAAATGAGTGACAGACAACAGGTAACCAATGCCAGGGGCGAGCGGATTGCCATAGTGGCCGGTCTGCGTACCCCGTTCGCCAAACAGGCGACGGCGTTTCACGGCGTATCGGCGCTGGATATGGGCAAGATGGTGGTCAATGAGCTGCTCAGTCGCAGTGAATTGGACCCCAAGCTGATTGAGCAGCTTGTCTACGGCCAGGTCGTACAGATGCCGGCAGCGCCCAATATTGCCCGTGAAATTGTCCTGGGTACCGGCATGAATTTGCACACAGATGCCTACAGTGTTACCCGTGCCTGTGCCACCAGTTTTCAGTCCACTGTCAATATTGCCGAGTCGATCATGACGGGCAATATCGAAATAGGCATAGCCGGGGGCTCGGATTCCTCCTCTGTGCTGCCTATCGGGGTATCCCGCAAGTTGGCCCATGCCTTGGTCGATCTCAACAAAGCCCGTACCCTGGGACAGAAGTGGAACATAGTTCGCCGTCTGGGGTTTAAAGATCTCTTGCCTGTGCCGCCAGCTGTGGCCGAATATTCCACCGGCCTGTCCATGGGGCAAACCGCCGAGCAGATGGCCAAGAGCCACGGCATCAGCCGTGCCGATCAGGACGCGCTGGCCCACCGCTCTCATACCCTGGCGAGCCAGAGCTGGAATGAAGGCAAGCTCAAGGATGAAGTCATGGTGGCTCATGTGCCGCCCTACAAGAGTTTTATCGAGCGTGACAACAATATCCGCGACAACTCCTCGCTTGAGTCTTATGCCAAACTCAGACCCGTATTCGACCGCAAGCACGGCAGTGTCACCGCCGCCAACAGTACCCCGTTGACCGATGGCGCCTCGGCGGTGATCCTGATGAGTGAAGGTCGAGCCAAGGCCCTGGGTTACACCCCCATTGGCTATATCAAGAGCTATGCCTTCAGCGCCATAGATGTTTGGCAAGACATGCTGATGGGGCCATCCTACGCTACGCCACTGGCGCTGAAACGCGCCGGTATGCAGCTCGAAGATCTGACCCTGATAGAGATGCACGAAGCCTTTGCCGCCCAGACTTTGGCCAATATGAAGATGTTTGCCTCGAAGAAGTTTGCCGAGGAAAAACTCGGTCAGAACCGCGCCATTGGTGAAATCGATATGAGCAAGTTCAACGTGCTCGGCGGCTCGCTGGCCTATGGCCATCCGTTTGCGGCCACGGGTACTCGCTTGATCACCCAAGTGTGTAATGAACTGAAGCGCCGCGGTGGCGGTACGGGTCTGACAACTGCCTGTGCGGCCGGTGGTCTGGGTGTGGCAATGATAGTGGAAGTGGAGTAATTGCAGATGGAAAACAGCAACAAGAGTTTTAGCCTCAGCCGCCGCGACGATGGCATTGCCATTCTTTCCATGGATGTACCCGGCGAAAGCATGAATACCCTCAAGGCCGAATTCGGCCCTGAGATTAGCGCCTTGCTGAGCGAAATCAAAGCGGACAGCAGTATCAAGGGCTTGGTGATCATTTCAGGCAAGCCCGACTCCTTCGTGGCCGGCGCCGATATCTCCATGCTCGATGCCTGTCAAAGCGCCGCCGATGCCCGCGAGCTGTCGAGCTCAGGGCATAAGGTGTTTGCCGAACTGGAAGGGCTGAAGATCCCCGTGGTTGCAGCCATTCACGGCGCTTGTCTCGGTGGCGGCCTCGAGCTGGCACTGGCTTGCCATCTGCGGGTGTGCAGTGACGACAAGAAAACCATGTTGGGGGTGCCGGAGGTTCAGCTCGGTCTGCTGCCGGGCGGTGGTGGTACCCAGCGTCTGCCACGCCTGGTGGGGATCACCACAGCGCTGGATATGATGCTTACCGGTAAACAGGTTCGCCCCAAGCAGGCGCTGAAGATGGGGCTGGTGGACGATGTGGTGCCCAAGTCGATTCTGCTGGAGGCGGCGGTTGAACTGGCATTGGCCGGCAAAGCCAAGCGCGGTAAAGGCAAAAATAATAAACCTATGATGAACAAGCTGCTCGAAAGCAACGGCTTTGGGCAGAAAATCATCTTTGATCAGGCCCGTAAACAGGTTGCCAGAAAAACCCAGGGTAACTATCCGGCGCCGGACAAGATCATCGACTGTGTGCGAGTGGGGATGAGCCAGGGGATAGAGGCCGGTTTGGCCACAGAGGCGCGCCATTTCGGCGAGCTGGTGATGACACCCGAGTCGGCGGCGCTGCGCTCCATCTTCTTCGCCACCACAGAAATGAAAAAGGAAACCGGCGCCGAAGGTGCTGAGCCGAGTCCGGTTCACAAGGCCGTAGTGCTCGGCGGAGGCCTGATGGGCGGCGGTATCGCCTCAGTGACCACCACCAAGGCCAAAATTCCGGTGCGGGTCAAGGATATCAGTGAGCAGGGACTCAGCAATGCGCTGGGCTATGCCTATAAGTTACTGGATAAGGGCGTCAAGCGTCGGCATATGACCCCGGCGGTGCGCGATAAGCAGATGGCTTTGATGACGACGACTACAGACTATGTTGGGGTAAAGGATGCCGACATAGTGGTCGAGGCGGTATTTGAGGATCTCAGCCTCAAGCATCAAATGGTGCGGGATATCGAGCGCGAATGCGGTGAACACACTATTTTTGCTTCCAACACCTCGTCTCTGCCCATAGGTCAGATTGCCGAAGCCGCCGCCAGGCCGGAAAACGTCATCGGCTTGCATTACTTCTCGCCGGTAGAGAAGATGCCGCTGGTGGAAGTGATTGCTCACGACAAGACCTCGCCCCAGACGATAGCCACCACAGTGGCCTTTGCCCGCAAACAGGGCAAGACGCCGATAGTGGTGAAAGATGGCGCCGGTTTTTATGTTAACCGTATTCTGGCGCTCTATATGAATGAAGCGGCGCAGCTGCTGCTCGAGGGCAACAGTGTCGAGAGCCTGGATAAGGCGCTGGTGAAGTTTGGTTTCCCGGTCGGCCCTATCACTCTGCTCGATGAAGTGGGTATTGATGTGGGCGCCAAGATTTCGCCGATACTCGAAAAAGAGTTGGGTGAGCGTTTCGCTGCCCCCTCTGCCTTCGATAAGCTGCTCGCCGATGACCGCAAGGGGCGCAAGAACGCCAAGGGCTTCTATCTCTACGGTCCCAAAGCCGGCAAGAAGAAGGAAGTGGACAAGAGCGTTTATCAGGTGCTGGGGATAGCGCCGGGTGTTGGCGCCGAAAATGCCAACCTGGCAGAGCGCTGTGTGGTGCAGATGCTCAATGAAGCGGTGCGGTGTCTGGAAGAGGGCATCATAGCCTCTGCCCGCGATGGTGATATTGGCGCCATCTTCGGCATTGGCTTCCCGCCTTTCCTCGGTGGGCCTTTCCACTATATAGACACCATGGGCGCCGATCAGTTGCTGGCCAAGCTGGAACGCTTCCAGAGCCGCTTCGGCGACAGATTCGCCCCGAGTGAATTGCTCAAGACCATGGCCGCAGAAGGACGACGCTTCTTCGACTGACAGTGATTGGAATGGCTGTTCTTCGAATAGCCTTTGAGTAACAGCACTTTGAATAACAGTGCTTTGAGTTACAGTGCTTCGAATAACAGCGCTGCTTTACTGTAAAAGCGGCCTCAGGCCGCAACCCTCCAACCAAACGCCCCGGTAAGGCAGTAAATCACCGGGGCGTTTTTTTATAGAAGCTTGGGACGTCCCGCTCTTGGCAACCAAGGTGGCAGAGCTCAGGGAAGAGCAAGGAGCCAATCCAATATCAGTCGGTCGCTATGCTTATCAATGAGCAGAATGCTGATGTCAATCTGGCATCAGATACAGGGCGATGCCGCGTTTAATGATCTGAAAGCCTGTCCACTGGATAAGTCAGCCTTGGCAGAGGTTTTCTAGCCTTGATAAAGGCAAACTGACCACACTCTTTATCCAGTCAGCTTATCGGTTGTTTCCATGGTGAGCCAGCTTCTGTGGCTTGGCGGGATTCGCCGTAAGCCACAGAAGCTGGGTTAATGTTGACTCAGAGCTTGAATACTTCCATCCTGGCTTTGAGGCTATGGGTTAAGTTGCTGATCTCCTGGCACGCTATGGCCGTTTGCGATGCCCCTTCGGCCATTTCGGTCGACACGTTATTGATATGGTCGACACTGCGGTTCAACTCTTCCGATACCGCATTTTGCTCACTGCAGGCGGTAGCAATTTGAGTACTCATTTGGGCGATGTTTTCCACCGAGTGCTCTATTTCGGTTATTTGGTTTCCGGCTTCGTTAACCTGCTCTACGCATTGGGTGATACCCGTCTGACATTCTTGGCTGGAAAGACCGATTTTGCTGCTGTTTTCCTGCAGTTGATTGACGATGTCGACAATTTGCGAGGTTGAATCCTGAGTGCGCTGCGCCAAAGAGCGCACTTCGTCCGCGACCACGGCAAATCCACGTCCTTGCTCACCGGCTCTGGCCGCTTCTATGGCGGCATTCAGTGCCAGGAGGTTGGTTTGTTCCGCGATGCCGCGAATAACGTCGACCACCATATTGATGTTGTTTGAGCTTGATTCCAGCTCCCTTGCCAATAGATCGGATTGCTGAATGCTCTTGGACACTTGCTCGATAACCGCCACTGTGCGTTGCAGGGTAGCAGTGCCTTGTTTGGCGACTTCGGTTGCCGAATAGGCCGACGTTGCCCCGGCTTCGGTGTTTTGGGCCACTTCGGCGACTGCTGCCTGCATTTGGGTCATGGCCGATGCGACAGAGCTGAGCTCTGATTGCTGGTTTTGCATACTCGAGGCATTTTGCGCCGAAATGGCACTCACTTCCTCCACTGCTGCGGTCAGTTGGATGGTGGAGTCGCTGATCTCAGACACCAGAGAGTGGAGGTTAGCCTGCATGGTGACCAACTCTTTCAGTAGTGTTCCCAGCTCATCCTTGGTCAGGGCCTGCTCATCTATGGCGTTATTCAGTTGTCCCTTGGCTATCTTGGCGGCGAATTTCAGGGCCCTGTCTATGGGGCGGCAAATTGCCCGCGAGAGCAAGGTAGAGGAGAGGGCTATCACCATTATGATGATGAGCGCACCTATGGCAGCACCGTACTGGGTCAATGAGGCTTCATGCTGAACGTCATCACTGATCTTATTGATTAATTCATCATTGAGCCCCAAGGTATTGTCGAGACTCGTCAAGGCGCGGGAATAGGTATCAAAGCTGGAGAGGATCACCTGATTGGCGGTTGTCGCATCACCTTTTTTCAATAGCTCATTATAGGAACGGGTTTCCTGAATGTATTGATTCCAGGTGTCTTTAAAGGCTTTAAAAGCGTTCTGCTCTTGCCTGCTCAGATCCAAAGCTTCGTAGGCGACTATGCCCGCCTGAACGTCGGCTCTCAGTTTATCCAGCCCTTGCAGCCATTCACCTATTTGCGGGTTATCTATATTGGGAAGCAGTGAAAACTCATCTTTTCGAACCTTGGTGATATCGACCTGGATACCTTTCAATATGGCCACCGAAGGCAGGCTCTTGTCGGTCAGCACCTTGATATTTTGGTTCAATGCCGACAGGCTCAGTACCAATAATATGGCTACAGCAGCAAATACCACAAAGACGACCAGGTAACTCGCCCATATTTTTTTAACGACACTTAAGTCTCTAATATTCATTTACTTCCCCATCAAGGATTGGCTATTAGACAAATGTACAATAACTATAGCCTGATTCCGGGGGACTCCCACCTGTTATAAACAGTTTGCTATTCCGTTTGAAGATTGTGACTTTCCCAACGTTTGTGGGTGATGCCAAGTGAGTGCCAAAGCCAGGCGGGAGTTGTGTTTTTGCCAAGGGGAATAAATATGCGGCGTTACATGCTACGAGCCACTAAAGAAAGGTAGAGCGGGTTTACTTGAGATAAAAAAGCCGGTCAGCATCTTGCCCGCCGGCTTGGTAGAGTTCACGGCATCAGAGCCCTATTCAGTCAAG
Source organism: Shewanella sp. 38A_GOM-205m (assembly GCF_000518445.1). NCBI lineage: Bacteria > Pseudomonadati > Pseudomonadota > Gammaproteobacteria > Alteromonadales > Shewanellaceae > Shewanella > Shewanella sp. 38A_GOM-205m. The sequence continues at coordinate 53,479 of NZ_JADP01000025.1, forward strand.
GCGCCGATTCTATTTAGCGGTATCACTCGTTATTGCCTGTCCCTGTCCATTGGATATTGGCTTTAATCTCTTCCACCAGACCGGCATCCTCTTCGGTAACATGACCTATAACACTGTAGATCTTGCCGACAACAGGTTGCTCGATATCGAATTGCGCCTGGCAGTATTCGATACCATTTTCTTCACCGGGGAATAGATAGGCAGGAATGCGATATTCCATACCTTCGTAGCTGAGGTTGAGGTCGTAAAACTCCCTTACCTCATCACAGCTGAAGTCGGTGTTGGGCACATCGAAGTAGAGCCCCACCTTGGCGCCGCCATTATCCGCAGCTGTCATCTGCATGGTCAGGTGACCGAGCTGATAGCTTGCTTCCGTGGCCGCCGGCAGCTCCGCTGTAAACATACGACCTTGGGCATCGTCATCAGACTCAATATCCAGACGTTTTTCTACATCATCGGCTTTGCTGAACAGGGTATAGCGACCGTCCCATAGTTGCAGCACTTTGGCATTGTCACCGACACCGGCAATGGCGTCGTTCAGCTTGATGGTTTCCTGATGTTCAACACCTTCATCATCGCCGTACTCCAGCACCATTTGGCCTAGTTCATTAATGATATAAGTGGAGACTTCCACGGTTGCAGTGGCGGAACATTCGCTGAGGTTGTCTTGAGTACGGACATTACGCAGCACAGAGCCGTTTTTGAACTCCAGTGTGTCGCACCATACTTGCATCACACCGTCGTCGTTCTCGTCGGCAGAACCCCATTCTGTAGTGAACCAGGTTTTGCCTTCCAGCGGATGTTTGGGCTCTGGTTCGACACCGTTATCGGCAACCTTGACTTTGAGGTCGGTCTTCACAGCTGCATGTTTGCCGTCATTGACTGTCACAGTGATCACAAAGTCGCCGGCAACCAGAGGCTTGCCGGACAAACGCAATGAGTCACCTTGCTCAATTTTCAGGGCGATACCTTGCATATCCGTCATGGCGCTGAAGGTCAGTTGATCTTTATCCTGATCGCCAAACAGCTCATCCAGGTCAATCACCTGATCGATTTGATTGCCTACTGTCAGCGACATGCGTGCCAGTTCAGCTTCCAGTTCGGCTTTTTCAGCCGGGTTGATGACAGGAGCATGGTTGATACTGCTGACTTCAATCTCAATTTCCAGTGGGTAAGAGCGGGCGCCCTTGCTGTCGGTGGCGTAAGCGTGCAGCTCAATTTCACCGGCTACCTTAGGTGTGCCGCTGAGTACGCCTGTTTTGGCATCGAATGCCAGGCCCAGGGTTTCCAGTGCTATGTTGCCATCTTCCTCCATCAGGCTCAGAGTGAAGCTGTCGTTGTCCTTGTCGGCAAAAGCGGCTGACAAATCTACGGCAGTCATCGGCTGACCCAGTTCCACTTCAATTTGGGTCAGCTTGTCCAGCTCAGTCTGGCTCAAGGCAATATGAGGCCTGTGGTTGGACTCTACACCGCCTTCTGGGGTGATCACCGGCTCGTAGTCGTCGAGTTTGTCACCGGCTTCTACCTTGGCAGCCACATCTTCAACCAAGCGTTGCAGATGCGCTTCAGCCAGGCCCTGATGGCTAACCAGCGTCTCGCCGACAATGTTCAGCGCTTGAGCGACCTTGTTGGCACTACTCTTGGCCAGATAGTCACCAAACAGCAGCTCTGGTTCGGCTTTAAGTTCTGCAAATTGAGCCGACACAGCTTTTTCGGCATCCGCCTTGGATACACCTTGGTTGGCGTCCATATGCTTGACAACCAAGTCTGTCAGCGGGCTGATCACCTGGCTGTTGGCATCTTTGCTTGCCGGGGCCTTGAGCTCAAAGGTTTTTTTCACCAAGCCGCGGCTTTCATCCATGGTCTTGTCGGCAATGGCCTTAACACACAGTGTTTGTCCCTGATATTGGCCATCGATCCGGGCAATACCGCCTTTGCCGGTTGTCGCCACTTTGGTTTGGCAGTTTTCGCCGGCATAAACGTCGGCATTCACCAGATAACCATCAATGGCTGTGACCGAAAATGATTTGGCTGTGGGGGTGTCATTGTTGTCGCTGCCGCCGCAACCGGCCAGTGCCAGTGCTATTGACGCTGCAAGCAAAGTCGTATTCTTCATTCTTTATCCCAAAATAATTTGAGCGCCTTGATGACGCCCATTCACCTTTTTAGATACAAAAGTTCCATTTAAAGGGGTGCAGATGATAACTTTGATAAATAAAAGATAAATTGATTGGCTTCACATAAAATTCCTGATTAAAAACAGTGTGATAGGTTGAATTTTGAGCTGTGGTTTAATTTTGAACACATACTGGCGTCATAATCGCCAAAAGTGCCGCTATCTGAGTTTTTACTTGTCAGAAGCAAGGATATGTGCCGCCTGAATGGATTGATAAATGCTTATAAATAAGAGAGTTATTGATGGCTTGTTAATTGCGTCTCGGGTAGCAGAAATGAAAGCTCTGGATTGAATTAGCGCGTATTTAGCCCACGCCAATGCGCGGAGGTTAAGCCGCCGTTTTGTTAAAAGTGAACCTTGGTTCAGTGTAAAAAAACAGCTCCGCAAGAGTGGCATCTGCGGAGCTGTTTTCAATGGAGCTGTTCTAAATGGAGCTGTTCTAAATGGAACTGTTTTAAATGAGAGCTAAGCCGAATTTAATGCCCGTCGCTCACCACTTTGTTTAGGAAACCTGTCTAAGGAGTTTTTTCAGTAGCTTAGGTTTTGGTAACTGGGCTCAGTAGCCTGCCGCCTCACTGCCGGCACGGCGCGGGTCAGATGCACCAAATTTACCTTCTTCGGTCACCATAATGCTCTGGGTGCTGCCCATGGAACTTTTGACCTTGACCTGGTGGCCCATGGCTTCCAGCAGTGATATGGTGTCACCATTGAGGCTGCGCTCAACCCGAATTTCATCCGGCAGCCACTGGTGATGCATCCGCGGCGCAAAGCTGGCTTCGGCGATATTAAGGTCGTGGTCAATTACATTCATGATGATCTGCAGCACTGTGGTAATGATCCTGGCGCCACCCGGGCTGCCGGTAACCAGAAACGGCTGACCGTCTTTCATTATCATGGTCGGGCTCATGGAGCTCAGTGGCCGCTTGTTGCCCTGTACCGAGTTGGCTTCACCGCCCACCAGGCCATAACCGTTGGGGGTGCCGGGTTTGGCTGAGAAATCATCCATCTCATTGTTCAGCAAAATCCCTGTACCATCGGCCACCAGCCCAGAGCCATAACTGAAGTTGAGGGTATAGGTGTTGGATACCGCATTGCCCCATTTATCCACGACCGAGTAGTGAGTTGTCTGGTCACTTTCATAGGGTGCCAGCTTGCCGGGTTTGACCTGGCTCGAAGGAGTGGCGTGCTTGGTGTCGATACTCTTGGCCAATGTCTTGGCATAATCCGGGCTCAACAGGGCTTTGACCGGCACAGGATAGAAATCCGGATCGCCGAGATACTCGCTGCGATCGGCATAGGCCCGTCTCATGGCCTCGGCCATAAGATGCAAAGTGGCGGCGGTGTTGTGGCCCAGATCATGGATGGGGTACTGCTCGAGAATGTTGAGGATCTCTATGATATGAATGCCACCTGATGATGGCGGCGGCATGGAAACCACCTCATAGCCTCGATAGTGTCCGCGCACCGGCTGGCGCTCTATGGCCTGATAGTTGTTGAGATCCTCAAGGGTCATGATGCCGCCGGCGGCCTGAATGGCACTCACCAGTTTCTCGGCGGTTTCCCCTTGGTAAAATCCTTTGCTGCCCTGTTTGGCAATCAGCTCCAGTGAGTGAGCCAACTCAGGCTGCTTGATGATTTCGCCCGGTACAAAGCTGCTGCCATCTGCCTTGTAGAAGATGGCGGCAGAGCTTGGCCATTGGGAGATGCGGCGCTTAACCCCATCGAGGGAGTTGGCCAGATCTGAAGTAACGCTGATCCCTTCCCGCGCCAGTTTGATCGCCGGGGCTATCACTTGTTCCCGTTTCATGGTGCCATACTTGGACAGGGCCAGCTCCATGCCCATCACAGTGCCGGGAACACCCACCGCCAGGCCGTGCTCGCGGCTGAGTTTATTGACCGCATTGCCCTTGTCATCGAGGAAGATATCCCTGTGGGCCTTGGAAGGCGCCATCTCCCGATAGTCTATGGCTATGGTCTTGTTTTCCTTCGCCAGGTGTACCAGCATGAAACCACCGCCACCTATATTGCCGGCCCGGGGCAAAGTCACTGCCAGGGCATAACCCACGGCCACTGCTGCATCTACTGCATTGCCGCCTTGCTTGAGAATATCCACCCCGATACGGGAAGCCAGTGCCTCTTGGCTGGAAACCATGCCATGCTTGGCCCAAACGGGCTGGGCTGTGGCCATTTCACTGTAAATCGAGGATTCGTTGGCGGTAGCTTGTGGGCTGTAACTCAGGGTGGAGGCTGCAGGCAGAGCCAGAGCGACGGCGAAGATCAGCGGTTTTATCAGACGCACTATATTTCCTTATACTGCTTTTGCTTAAGTTGCTATGCAATGTGCCGCCAATTATCCTTGATTGCAAGTTTGCCTCGGCATATGGAATAAATTTGGACAATAAGCACTGGCAGTGGCGTTTTGCCGCCGGCATTGATGAGATCCCCGCCGCCGAGTGGGATCTGTGTCTGGCTGAAGATGGCCAAACAGAGCCGGACAACCCATTTTGTCGGCATGCTTTTTTGAAGGCGCTGGAGCAAAGTGGCAGTGTTTGCGCCGCAGCCGGCTGGCAACCCATGCATTTACAGCTGTTTTGCAACGACAGGCGTTTGGCTGTGATGCCTCTCTATCTCAAGGATCACTCCTGGGGCGAATATGTGTTCGACTGGGCCTGGGCCGATGCCTATCAGCGCCACGGTGAAGCCTATTATCCCAAGCTGGTCTGCGCCATTCCCTTTACGCCTGTCACCGGCCCAAGACTCGGGATAGTGCCCGAGGCCAGGGCGGCAGCCACTGATATCCAGCAGGCGCTGGGGAAACTGTTTTGGCAACTGCTTGAAAGCTACTCCTCCTGGCATTGGCTGTTTGTCAATGAGGTGCAACTCGAGTCATTGCGGCATTTGCCCCAGACCTTGGTGCGGGAAGGAACGCAGTTTCATTGGTTTAACCGGGGTTACAGCAACTTTGATGATTTTTTGGCGCGGCTCAACTCCAAACGGCGCAAGAATATTCTCAAAGAGCGCCGCGCCTTGGCTGGCTTGCAGTTTGTCTGGCTCAGGGGCGATGAACTGCAAGATTGGCACTGGAAGCTTTTCTATCGCTGCTATCGGCAAACTTACCTGAAACGCTCCGGCCACCGGGGATATCTTCAGCCCGACTTTTTCAAGCTACTCGGTAAGTTGATGGCGGCCGAGGTGCGTTTGCTCCTGGTGCACCGCTTGGGTGAAACGCCGCAACAGGCGCTGGCATGCGCGCTTTATCTGCAGGGGAAAGATACCCTTTATGGCCGCTATTGGGGTGCACTTGAGGAGATCCCGGCGCTGCATTTCGAGGCCTGTTACTGGCAGGGGATAGACTACTGTATTGATAATGGCCTCAGTTGCTTCAACGCCGGTGCCCAGGGGGAGCACAAGCTTATCCGCGGCTTTGAGTGTGTCACCACCTATTCGCTGCATGGCATAGCGCATCCAGGCTTTCGGGAGGCGATAGCCGATTTCTGTCAAACAGAGGCCGGCAACAACCGCTTGTATCAAGCGCAGTTGCAGCAGGCCTTACCCTACAAAAAGGGCGATTAACCCAGCGCCAGCCAGACACCGACCCCCAACATCAGGCTGCCGGCTATCCGGTTGAGCAGACGGACATTGTTGCCACGGCTCAAAAACAGCCTCAGGCTCTTGCCGCCATTGGCATAGGCCAGCATGCAGATGAGCTCGGTACACATGATAATGCCGATGAGTGCCGTCAGTTGCGGTGCCATAGGTTGCTGCAGATTGATAAAGGGAGGCAGCAAGGAAATCATAAAGGCCCAGCCCTTGGGATTGGCAATGGCGGTGACAAAGCCTTGGGAGATCAACGCTGTGCGCTTGATACTTCGGGGTTGGTCCAGATTGGCCATCTTGCCCTTGGCCCGCCACATATTGATGCCGAGCCAGATAAGATAGGCACCGCCAAGATATTTGAGCCCCTGGAAGATCATCGGATGTTTCAACATAACCGTGGCTACACCCAGCACGGCCGCCAAAGCCACCAGGGCGACCCCCACGAGTTCACCCAGCATCATCCACAGAGTGCGGCGCACCCCAATGCTCATCCCCAGTGTCATGGCCAGGGTCATGCACATTCCCGGGGTAACGGAAACAAAGAAAAAGGTTGGAATAAAAGCGACGAGCAGGGCGTAGTCTTGCATTTTGGGTACAGCTGTCTCTCAAAAAAGGGAGATCAGTCTAATGAAATCCTACCGGGTGACAAAGTAAAAAATTGCAGTGCTCAATACACTAAGGCGGAAAACAAGAGACCGATCATCAGATCGGTCTCAAACGGGTGATTTCGCTATCGGTTACAGCACGCCACGCTTCATTTGATCGCGCTCGATGGATTCGAACAACGCCTTGAAGTTACCCTCGCCAAAGCCGAGGTTGTTCTTGCGCTGAATAATTTCGATAAAGATGGGGCCGAACAGGTTTTTGGTGAAGATCTGCAGCAGATAGCCACTGTCATCCCCGTCCACCAGAATTTGATGATGCTTTATCTTGTCACGGTTTTCCGTCACCTGAGGCACCTTGTCGAAGATGGTGTCGTAGTATTCAGGGATGATGTCCAGGGTCTCGATTGAGGTTCCTTCCATGGCATCGAGCGAGGCGACGATATCCCTGGTGCGGAACGCCAGATGTTGCACGCCCGGGCCGTTATATTCGCGCAGGTACTCATCAATCTGGTTTTTGTCGTCACCCTTGCCCTCATTGATGGGAATACAGAAGCTGCCATCGGGAGAGCGCAGGGCGTAGGAGACCAAGGCGGTTTGTACGCCGCTGATATCGAAGTAACGCACTTCGGTGAATCCGAAGATATCCTTATAGAAATCAGACCATTGTTCCATAGTACCCTTGTGGACATTGTTGGTCAGGTGATCCACTTCCATAAAGCCTTTTTCAGGGACTATCACAGGGGCAGGCAGGTCGACAAAGTCTGTCTTGTAGATATTGTCCTGCTCGCCGAAACGGTCGATGAAGTAAATCAGGCTGTCGCCTATACCATAGATTGCCGGGTAGGGCAGATCAGTGTGGGCCTGATCTGCCGGACGGGCGCCGCGGGATACCGCCAGTTGCAGGGCATAATTGGCATCTTCTACCCGCCACCCCATGGAGCAGATGGCCGGGCCATGGCGCTTGGCAAATTCGGCGCTGAAGCCTTGACGCTCCTTGTTGAGCAGAAAGTTAATGTCGTTCTGCTTGTAATAGAAAATCTCCCTGTCCTTGGCTTTTTTCAGCATGGAGAAACCAAAGTCGATAAAGACCTGGTGCATGAAATCACTGTCCGGGGTTGCAAACTCGGTAAATTCGATACCGAGCAGTCCCAGTGGATTCTTTTCGCTTGCCATTTCTATGTCCTCTTCAATGATGTTGCTTGCGGCCATTCTCTGATGGCCTTGCTGGATATTCGGGTCCGGGCTCAGCGTTCGAGCCAGGAGCGGTTGTAATCAGTACTCATGCAGCTTTGCACATGGGTGGTTAATTGCAGCGGGGCAAAGGTATCCACCATAACGGCGTATTCATAGGTGTCTTTCTTGCCGATGGAGGCTTCGGTGCGCCCGGGCTGCGGCCCATGAGGCACGCCTTTTTGATGCAGTGTCAGGTAACCGGCATCTATGCCGGTGCGGCTCATAAAGTCGCCATCCACATAGTAGAGCACCTCGTCACTGTCGATATTGTTGTGGTAGTAAGGTGCGGGGATCGCCTTGGGATGGAAGTCGTAAGGTCTGGGAACAAAGTTGCAGATAACAAAGTTGTGGGCGGTAAACACCAGATGATCCGAGGGGGGCAGGTGAATCTTGCCTACCTTGGGCGCGTACTCTGTGATGTTGAAGGCCCAGGGGTAGACAAAACCGTCCCAACCCACCAGATCAAAAGGATGCCATTCCAGCTGAGTCAGCTGATACTTGTCGCCAAACTTGCTGACCAGAGGGAATTCCCCTTGCTCGACCCTGGCCTCTGTCAGTTCGGGTACCCGGATATCCCGCTCGCAATAGGGCGCCGACTCCAGCAACTGGCCATAGTCATTACGAAAGTGTTTGGGGATCTCCACCATGGAGAAGGATTCGATCACCAACAGGCGCACGTTACTGTAGTCCTTGAATTTCAACTGATAGGTGGTGCCGCGGGGGATCACCAGATAGTCCCACTTTTGCACCTTGAGCTTGCCGTATTCACTTAAGAGCTCGCCTTCACCCTCGTGGACAAATACCACCTCGTCGGCGTAGGCATTGCGGTAGAACAGCTCGGTATCCTCGGTGACTCTGGCAGTATAAATCGCCAGATCCTGATTGAAGAAAATCTTGTTGCGGGCACAGAAGAAGTGCCCCTGTCTGTCGGCCTGTTTACTGTCCAGTTTATAGTTCTGTACCAGGGAGTCCTGCCACACTTCACCATGGCTGAGCTCAAAAGGCTCAACGGTTAACGCCTTGGTAGGCATATTGTGGTGGTACTTGTTGGAATAGATATTGGAAAAGCCATGGGTTGAAAACAGCTCTTCACGGTAGAGTTCACCGGATGGCTTCTCAAATGCGATATGGCGCTTGTTGGGAACCTGCCCCTGTTTTACATAAAATGGCATCTGACTCTTCCTTGGTGGCGCTTGCAGTTAACCTTCTTTGGGAACCTTCGGCGGCCACTGTTGTTATTCTTGTTCTCTTTGCGCTCTTGTCTGTCGGAATTGCCGGTCGCTGGCAGCGCAAATGAGCCGTTTTTGTGATCTATCTTTCAATTTAGTTGCGCGCTTGTACAAAAAAAAGAATAATTATTCGGCATACTCAATCTAAAAATTTGATTGTCTTGTTGGATTTACGGGAGTGTAAACCTTGCGTATCGATATCGACGCCTTCAATGTGCTTAAGGTGGTGGTGGAAGAGGGCAGTTTTGCCAAGGCGGCAGAGCGTCTGCACAAGGCGCAGTCGGCGGTGAGTTATCAGATAAAGAAACTGGAACAATATCTTGGCGTTAATCTGCTTGACCGTAATCAATACCGGGCCGAGCTGACTCACGAAGGGCGGGTTATTTTGGCCGAGGGACAACGCTTGCTGGCGCATCTTGGCAATATAGAGCATCTGGCCAGCCGTTTCAGTGAGGGCTGGGAGCCCAGATTGGAGCTGGTGATAGACGGCGCCTTGCCGATGGAGCCTATCATGACCGCCCTCAAGCGCATGACAGAGCATAAGATCCCGACCAAAATCCAGCTCAATATGGAGTTTCTCGGTGGGGTACAACACAGGTTTGAGCGCGACAGCGCTGATCTTATGTTGGTGAAAGACTATCGCAGTGGCCCCAGTTACCACCCCAAGCCCCTGCCTGCTATCACCAGTGTGTTGGTGGCAGGTAAAGACCACCCCTTGACTTCGCGCCGCGGCATTACCCTGTCAGAATTGCAGCAACATGTGGAGCTCACCATCGAAGACTCATCACCGGTCAAGAGCCAGCGCGATGAGCTGCAGTTCGGCGGCGACAAGGTCTTTTATCTCTCCGGTTTCATCATGAAAAAGAACGCCTTGCTCAAGGGCCTGGGTTTTGGCTGGATGCCGGACTTCCTGATAACCGAAGAGTTGGCTTGTGGTGATTTAAGTGAGCTGGACTTTGTCGGCGGCAGCCGTTTTCGTTTTATTCCTCAGTTGGTGTCGACGCTGGAGCGGCCTCTTGGCCGTGCAGGAAGGCTGTTTACTGAGCTGATTCTGGAGGAGTTTGAGCGCTTTCAGGGGGATAATGCCAGCGGTCTGGGTTGAAGCATTCTGTTACTTTTTACTCAAATCACATCCGTCTCCTCACTTGCTGTTTTGACATTTTATGTCATAGACTGAGTGCCAGGTCATTCAGACCCTAAACCATTGAGGGGGAGTTTCAATGAGCAAGAACAGCCATGAAGTGGATTATGAGATCAAGGGCGAGAGCATGCAGCTGGTTGAGGTGGAGCTGGATCCCGGTGAAACCGTGATCGCCGAGGCGGGCGCCATGACTTACATGGAGGAAGGGATCAGTTTTGAAGCGCGCATGGGCGATGGCTCAGAGCCGGATTCAGGATTCTTTGGCAAGTTGATGGGGGCCGGTAAACGTATGCTGACAGGTGAAAGCCTGTTTATGACCCATTTCAGCAATCAGGGCCAGGGCAAACGTCGGGTGTCGTTCGCCGCACCTTATCCCGGCACCATCCTGGCAATCGATCTCGATGAGGTCGGCGGTGAACTCATTTTGCAGAAAGACAGTTTTCTGGCCGCGGCCCTGGGTACCCAGGTGACCATGAGGTTCAATAAGCGCCTGGGAACCGGTTTCTTCGGCGGTGAAGGCTTTATTTTGCAGAGCCTCAAGGGTGATGGCATGGCCTTTATTCACGCAGGTGGCACCTTGATCCGTAAAGAGCTTAAGGGCGAAACCCTGAGAGTGGATACCGGCTGTCTGGTGGGCTTTACCAACGGCATCGATTACGACATAGAGAGGGCCGGCTCTCTCAAGTCCATGGTGTTTGGTGGTGAAGGTTTATTTTTGGCGACACTTTCAGGGCATGGCATAGTGTGGCTGCAGAGCCTGCCGTTTTCCCGTATGGCCGACAGGATCATTGCCCATGCGCCTTCCGCCGGTGGCAGTGACAGGGGCGAGGGCTCAGTGCTTGGTGGAATTGGCCGTATGCTGGATGGGCGCTAAAGCGCTATTTGCGAAACTATCAGCAGAGATAGCAGTAAAGATAGCAGCGAAGAAAGGCAGTCAAGCGCTTAACCTATTTTGCCGACAAACAAAAAAGCCATGGTTTCTACCATGGCTTTTTGCTTTTGAACTTAGGGCTTTTGATAACGGTATCAATGTTCCAGGATCTCAATGTTCCAGGATCTCAATGATCCTGCGGGTCTTGTCGTGCAGCTTGAACAGTGTGCCTTCAATGTCGACCGTTATCAGGCCATCATTGCCCAGCGGCACAACCACTCGGCCGCGGGCATAGATATCATTATCAAGAATATCGCCCCTGTGATAGCGCTTCTGCCAACCCGGAGGCAAAGGTTCACCCCGGGCGGCTTTCTTTTGCAGTCCAGGGGGCAAATCTTTGTGGTCTTTATCCTGCTTGGCCAAAACGGCCGGACTGGCCAGCAGGGCACCCAGGCTGATTGCTACCAAGGCTTTGGATAGTTTGTTTGTCATAGTTTCTCTCCTGCGAGTAGAAGAATACGTTGCCATTCCTGCTCTGTGACCGGCTGCACGCTCAGCCTGGCCCCTTTTTGTACCAGATACATATGTTCGAGCTGCGAGTCTGCCTTGACCTCTTTGAGGCTAACTGTTCTGGCAAACTGACGTTCAAAGCCGATATCCAACTGAAACCAACGCGGTGACTCTGGGCTCGACTTGGGATCAAAGTAGGGTGACTCTGGATCCCAGGCCGTGGTATCGGCTTTGGCCTCTCCGACGACTCTGGCAGTGCCCACCACGCCCGGCGTTTTGCAACTGGAATGATAGAACAAAATGGCGTCGCCGATTTGCAGTTCATCGCGAATAAAGTTTCGAGCCTGATAATTGCGGATCCCGCACCAGGGTTCCACCTTGACCCGCTGTAGATCGCCGATACTGAATTCATCGGGTTCGGATTTCATCAACCAGTACTTCATGCTGGCACTCCTTGAGTGTTTTTACCAGAAAAGCTTACCAGCCTGTTAAGCACTTATTCAGCAAGGCAAGGGCAGACTGACCTCATTAGATTGGTAGATTATGCATTATTGTGATAATCGATGTAAAAGATTAGGAGTCGCCTATGGCCACGCTTAGCCTGACAGCTTCAACTGCTGATTATCAAACCTATCGTCATGATTTTGCCCGCGGGGAACAGGATTACAATCCCGCGACAGTCCACAAATTTGTTGCTGAAATGAAGCGCCAAGGCATGCTGCTCAACGAGTTCAGTTGGGACGATTGGTACCAAAACAGCCATATGGTCGACAGGCCTGAATATATCGCCGATGCTTCCTTGTACGAATGCCGCTTGCTGCTCAGTGCCATGGTGCGACTTGAGCGTTTCAGCCCGGGTGTCCTGCAGAACATGCGCCGCCAGGGGGTCATGTTGGCCTTACTGGAAAGAATGCAGCAACTGCAAAAGGCGGCCTGAGAATATCCGGGGGCTGATCTTATATTGTCCATTTTGCTGCCATGATCCCGTCATCGGCAGACTTTTTATTCAGGGCTCCTTTGAGGGCCCTGATGGTTTTTGAGCCATTATTCTTTAGTCTAAAAGCCGGTTTCCTTGCTTGTTATTCCAATGCGCCATTCGTTAGAGTCGTTATGAACCCTGCGCCCAGGCCGCAGTGAAAGCCAATCATTGCCGCTGTTTTTGATACTTTTCAGATGCCGCCAATATGGCTTCACACTGTGAGGGGAGGGCCGCCGGCTCAGGGTGACAGACTCTTCCTATAACGATAAAACAACGCACGGAGGCTTAGATGTCTGCCAACAAGACAAGCAAGCAACCCAATGATTTACCTCTGTCCCAGAGCCGTTATCTGGGGCACAGTAATACTCCCTTGATAGACAAGACCATAGGCCAGTATCTGCAGGATATCTGCAACCGTTATCCGGACAACACTGCCGTGGTGATGCATCATCAGCAACTGCGCTGGAGTTATGCGCGCTATCTTGAAGAGATAGATAAGCTGGCCACAGGCCTGCTGGCACTGGGTATCGGCCCCGGGGATCGGGTCGGGATCTGGTCGCCCAATAATATCGAGTGGTGTCTGACTCAGTTTGCCACCGCCAGAATTGGCGCCATCATGGTGTGCATCAACCCGGCTTATCGCCCGGAAGAGCTGGAATATGCACTCACCAATGTGGGCTGCAAGGCACTTATCACCCACGACAAGTTCAAGTCCAGCGATTACCTGGCGATGCTGAATGAGCTGGCGCCGGAACTCAGTGATGCCGAGCCCGGCAAACTGATGTCCAGCCGTCTGCCGGAACTGCGCTGCGTTATTCGCACCGGCAGTGACAAGACGCCGGGCATGCTGAATTTCCCTGATGTATGTGCCATGGGCTCTGAGGCGGAATATGCCGATCTCAAAGGCATAGGTGAGCGCTTATCGCCCCATGATGCCATCAATATTCAATTCACCTCAGGCACCACGGGGAACCCCAAAGGCGCCACGCTGACCCACCACAATATTCTCAACAACGGCATGCTGGTGGCCGACGCCATGGGCTTTGGCCCGGACGACAAGCTTTGTATTCCCGTGCCTCTGTACCACTGCTTCGGCATGGTGCTGGGAAATCTGGTGTGTCTGGCCAAAGGCGCCACGGCCGTATTCCCATCCGATGCCTTTGATCCTGCTATTACCCTCAAGGTGGTTGAGCAGGAGCGCTGCACCGGACTTCACGGGGTGCCGACCATGTTTATTGCCGAATTGGAGTTGGCCAACTTCCAGGATTATGACCTCAGCAGCTTGCGAACCGGAGTGATGGCCGGAGCCACCTGTCCCGAGGAAGTGATGAAACGGGTGCATAAGCTGATGCATATGACGGAAGTCGTAATCGGTTATGGCCAAACCGAATGCAGCCCGATCAATAACATGACAGAGGTCGAGTCCTCGCTGGAGAAGCAGGTTACTACCGTGGGCCGGGCTCTACCCCATACCGAGGTGAAGATTATCGATGAGTTCGGTGAAATAGTGCCTGTAGGTCAGCCGGGTGAGGTGTGCAGCCGAGGTTACTGTGTGATGCTGGGGTACTGGAATGATCCGGCCAAAACCCAAGCCTCCATAGACAAAGATGGTTGGCTGCACTCTGGCGATCTCGGGGTGATGGACAGCGAAGGTTATGTGCAGATAGTCGGCCGCATCAAAGACATGATTATCCGGGGCGGTGAGAACATCTATCCGCGGGAGATTGAAGAGAAACTCTACACTCATCAGGATATTCAGGATGCCGCGGTATTCGGGGTACAGAGTGAAAAATACGGTGAAGAGGTGTGTGCCTGGATCAAGATGCGCCCCGGCAGTACTGTCACTGAAGATGAAATCCGCCACTTCCTGACCGAAAAGGTGGCTTATTTCAAAGTGCCGCGTTACATCAAGTTTGTTGAGCAGTATCCGATGACAGTTACCGGTAAAATTCAAAAGTTCCGCATGCGTGAGCTGATGTATGAAGAGCTGCACCGGGATATCAATGGCTGAGTCATTTAAACCGCAACAGTAAAAGAGAAGCGCCGCAATGCGGCGCTTCTCTATGGTTATGAATTATTTGCCGAAAGGAACCGGCCTTGGGGTATCTTTATTGGATGGCGGCAGAATCGGCAGTTCAACCTTGGGCTGTTCCCCGGTCAGCGACTTGAGGAAGGCTACCATCTCCTGAGTTTCTTTTTCGGTCAACTTCTGACCCAGCTGGATATCCGACATGGTGTTGACCGCCTCTTCCAGGTTCCAGACACTGCCGTCATGGAAGTAGGGGTAGGTGAGTTCAATGTTACGCAGAGTCGGCACCTTGAACACCATCTTGTCAGCTTCCTTGCCTGTGACTCCCTTACGGCCTTCGGCAGGGTTATCCGTGTGGAAAGGCTTGATGAGTCCCATCTTCATATACATGGTGCCACCGACCGCCGGGCCATTGTGGCAAGCGACACAGCCTTTGTCCTTGAACAGCTGATAACCCGCTTTGGCTTCGGCGCTGATGGCATTTTTGTCGCCTTCCAAATATTTGTCAAAGGCGCTGTTGGGGGTCACCAGCGTCTTTTCAAAGGCGGCAATTGCATCTGTGATCCTGTCGATATTGACCTCTTCAGAGCCGTAAACCTGCTTGAAGCGGGCACGGTAAGCCGGCATGGAAGCAACGGTTTCGGACGCCAGCTCATGAGTAAAGCCCATCTCTTTAGGGTTGGCTATAGGACCTGCGGCCTGTTCCTTGAGATCTTTGGCACGGCCATCCCAGAACTGTGCCAACATATAATCGGCGTTCAATACGGTAGGCGAGTTGATAGGACCTTCTTGCCAGGCATGACCGATTGAGGTTGGCAGGGCGTCGACCCCTCCCATGGAAAGGTTGTGACATGAGTTACAGGAGATAAACCCGGATTTTGATAATCTGGGTTCGAAGTAAAGCATTTTTCCGAGTTCGACCTTTTCCGGCTCGGTGATTTTCACCGGCTTGATAATTTCGATAGGCTCAGCCGCCTGAGCCGCAGTCATCCCGAGGGCTGCCGTTACAGCCATGACCAGTGCTTGATATCTCATTGCTATCACCTCTAATAGGCTTACTTTGTGTGTGGTTATTTGTCTATCATAGTGATGGGATAGAGGCTTTGACAGCTGTTAATATCGATTGGCTCCATCGTTGATTTAGATGGATTTTTTGTGATGATTGCCGCGGTTTTTACCTCTTGCTTTAGCTATCTTGTCTGAATCGACTTTTCTCACATTTTCATCCTGCATCACGCTTTGGGTAAAAGTGTGCTGAGGGCGATACTTTTATCTTCCTGGCAGCGCTTATTAGAGCCTGTGGCTGACTGACATCGACAAGCTATACTCTGTTAACTTCCTGAATGCTTATGGGATTGGCCTTGGCAAACGGAGTGATACTATGGCAAGAACCTCAATCACCTTTTTCGGCTGGCCCGTGCTGTTCGTCCTCCTGTTGTTACTTTATAGTGGCAGCCCTGTGGCTCGCGCCGATACTCTGCAACTGAGCTCGCTTAATTGGCCACCCTACACTGGTCAGATGCTGGAACAACAAGGGGCTTGTGTTGCCGTGGTCAAGGCAGCACTCGCCGCCATGGGCCATGACCTCAAAGTCAATTTCTACCCCTGGAGCCGGGCGGTTAAATTGGCAGACATGCCTGGTTCACCCTATCTAGGTTACTTTCCCGAGTATTATCACCAAAGCGATAAGTTTATCTTTTCAAAGCCCTTTGGCTTCAGTCAATTGGCACTGGTGGAACAATCCCAGCGGCCAGTGAGCTGGCAACAGTTGCAGGACTTGCAGCGTTACAAGCTCGGAGTGGTAAAGGGCTATGTTAATACCGAGAGCTTGGACCGGGCCATGGACTCAGGCCGGCAACCCTTTGAGCTGGCCAATTCCGATGAACAAAACCTTCGCAAATTAGCGGCCGCCAGAATTGATGCCGTGGTGATCGACGCCAATGTTTATCGTTACCTGCTGCGGCAAAAGGGGATGGAGGAGTTGGAAGGCAAGCTTAAACTGAATCGGCAATTGCTGGCCAGCAAGGGCTTGCTGGTGGCTTTTCGAAATTCCGAAGAGGGGCAACGTTGGCGGGATATTTTCGACCAGGGATTGGCCCGAATTGATGCCAAGAGCATATTGGAGCAACACTTAAAGTATCATTGAGTTGTCATCCAAAGCGGTTAAATTGAGCACTTTACCCCAGATGGACGGGTCTGTGACAGAAAGTGCCTATGAGCTTGAACTGCTTGCCGAACTGGAGCATAAATACCAGCAACACTTGAACGCCAGGTCTTTGGCCCAAGTCAGCTTTGCCGGTAAGTCGCTCGATGTGCGGGCGCTGGAACTGGGGAACCCAAACGCCAGGGTGCCCACAGTGCTGTTCGTCGGCGGTGTTCACGGGGTTGAACGTATCGGCAGCCAGGTGATACTGGCGCTTCTTGGCAGCCTGTTGACCCGCTGCAGCTGGGATAAGCATCTGCAGTTGATGTTAACCCAGATACGGCTGGCGTTTGTACCTGTGTTGAATCCCATCGGCCTTATCAGGGGAACCCGCGCCAATGGCAACGGGGTCGATTTGATGCGCAATGCTCCCATAGATGCCCGCGGCTCAGTGACTTTTATGGTCGGCGGTCAACGGCTTTCCCGCCATCTTCCCTGGTATCGGGGCCGCAGCAGTCAGCTGGAAGTCGAGACCAAGGCGATTATTGACTACAGTAATGAACTTATGGCCCGCGGCAGCAGCTTGATTGTGCTCGATGCTCACTCAGGTTTTGGCCTGGTGGATCATATCTGGTTTCCCTTTGCCTGTAAGGACACGCCTTTTGCCCGCCTGGGGGAGGTGTATCATCTAAAGCAGTTGTTCGAAATGAGCTACCCCCATCATTGTCACTATCATATTGCGCCCCAAAGTCGCTTCTATCGCACCCACGGTGATATTTGGGATTATTTGGTCAGTTGTAACCCCCAAGTGCCTTTCCTGCCCTTAACGCTGGAAATGGGCTCCTGGGCCTGGGTCAAAAAGAACCCCAGGCAATTGCTGCGTTTCTCCGGTTATTTCAACCCTCAAAAGCAGCACAGGCTGCAGCGTATTTTACGGCGCCACTTTACCCTGATGCAGTTCTTGCTCGATGTGGGGTATGCTCAGGTACTGGAGCAACTGCCTGAACTTCATCGGCATCACCTGGATTATCAGGCACGAAACTTTTGGTATCCACAAGCGGCGGAGAAACCAAGTCATGACTGAGCAGCAAACCTGGGTGTTGATCCGCGGCTTGATGCGCGATAAACGTCATTGGCAGGCCTTTGCCGATAATCTGCTGGCGGCGGGGTTTAGGGTGGAGCTCATCGATCTGCCTGGAAATGGCGATAGGGTGGCGGATACCAGTCCCTGGGATATTCAGGATTATGCCGACTTTGTTGCAGATGAACTGCTGCGACGCAAGGTGGGTAAATGCCGAATATTGGCTATCTCCATGGGCGCCATGGTGGCCATGACACTTGCCGGGAAAAATGACACTGAAGCCGGCCGCCAAAAGGGATTTCAGCTTGAGGGGCTGTTATTGCTCAACAGCAGCGCCGCCGATCTTTCGCCTTGGTATCAGAGATTTCGGCTGCAAGCCCTGCTACGAGCCTTGTGCGCTAGAGTCAAAGGCGAGGGCATTCAATGGCGCGAGGCGACGATTCTTGCGCTTACCAGCCTTGCTCATGCCAAAGACAAGTCTCTGTGCCGTTTCTGGAGCCAACTGGCGCTTGAGGCCAAAACCACACTCGCCAATGGCTTGCGACAAATTGTTGCCTCGGCCCGCTTTCGCTCCCCGGCTAAGCTGTGGGTGCCGGCAACCATTGTTTATGGCTGTGATGATCGCCTGGTTTCGCCTAAGTGCAGCATTCGCCTGGCGGCCAAATATCGGCAAAAGCCGATTCCTTTTTGCCGCTGCGGGCATGATGTGGCGCTGGATAGGCCTGAGTTATTGCTGGAGTTGGTGCAGCGTTTGAGTCGACAAACGCCTTAGACTTGTTTGGGTAAAGCCTGAGCCCAGGTCGAAATCGAAGCAGATATCCGACCTGGGCTTTGTGATTAATGAGAGGCGACCACTGTCTTGCCTATGGGCGTTAAAGAGAGCAAGGCCAGTTTTAGGTGCTGAATGCCAAAAGGTATGCCTATGATGGTGACAAAGCAGGCCAGGGCGTGGGTCAGGTGGCCTATCGCCAGCCAAATCCCGAACAGCAGGAACCAGATAATGTTGCCGACCATACCCAGGGCGCCGGTGCCCAAGTCTTCGCGGCCAGAGAGCCTGTCGCGGCTGATATGTTCCTGACCGAAGGGCCAGAATGCCAGTTCACCTATGACAAAGCAGGCGCGGCCGAATGGGATACCTATGATACTGATAAAACAGAGTAAGCCGACAAACCACCAGGCCAGTCCCATGACAAAGCCGCCAAGAATAAACCAGGCAATATTAAAAATAAGACGCAAAATAGCCATTGAGTGCTCCTTTAAATGGCGGATCAGCCACACAGTTTTGCTGTAAAGCTTTGGATATTTCGATTATTAGCTAGAAGCATGCCATAATTATAACCTGTTGAATAATATTGGATATTGCTATTTCTGAGCCTAGGCGGATGGCGGCGATTGGTGATTTATACCAATAAGTGGCGATAATCATCACAGAGGGGAGCCGCAATGGATTAGCCTCCAAGCCATCACTTAGTCGGCATAAAGCCAACTGGTGCCTGTGAGGATTTGTGGCCTGAATCCTGTCCTCCTTGGCGGCAAACACATACAATAGCCATCCCTTGCACACCTTAGCCTTGAAATATATCGCCAGTGCCATGTCTTTAACCGATTTCAAACTGGATAAAACCCCAGTTCAAGCCTTTGAGTTTCGAGGTCATCAGCTGTTTATCAAGCGCGATGATCTGCTTCATCCCAGTTTCAGTGGTAATAAGGCGCGCAAGTTCCGTTATTTCCTCGACCACGACTTTCCCGGTATCAAGCGCCTGATAGGTTATGGCTCGGCCCAGGCCAACTCACTCTACTCTATGGCGGCGCTGGCCGAACTCAAAGGTTGGCAGCTGGACTTTTATGTGGATCACCTGCCGGAATGGTTGCAGCAGCAACCCCTGGGTAACTATCGCGCCGCGTTGGAATTGGGCGCACGGGTGATTGCTGTAAAGAATACGCCCAAGGCCGAGTTGATGACCGGCATGACCCTGGAGGACTTTGTCAGGCAGCATATTGTGCCTGAGTGTGAGCACAGCCTGTTTGTTCCCGAAGGGGGGCGCTGTAGTTATGCCGAATACGGCGTGGCTCAGTTGGGCGCCGAGATTTTACAGTGGCAGCAGCAACAGGCTACCCATAACCTCAAGCTGTTTTTGCCATCGGGGACAGGTACAACGGCACTGTTTCTACAGAAGTATTTTTGTGAGCAACAGGCTGATATTGAAGTGCTGACTTGCGCCGTGGTCGGCGGAGACAGTTACCTCAAGACCCAGTTGCTTGAGTTATCGCCCGATGAGGCATTGCATCCAACTATTGTTACACCCGAACGCAAGTATCATTTTGGCAAGTGTTACCCCGAGTTTTACCAACTTTGGCAAGAACTGGAGCAAAGCGGTATCCGCTTTGAGCTTTTGTACGATCCGCTCGGCTGGCAAGTGTTGCTCGACTTCTTGCGACGTGAGGGCCACAGCCAGGTATTGTATCTGCATCAGGGGGGGCTCCTTGGCAATGAGTCCATGCTTCCCAGATACAGGCGTAAATACGGCTGATTCAGACCAGCTGGTTGCGCTTGAGGATCTTATGAGTGCGCTCAGCCAAGCGCTGCAAGGATTTGAGATCGGCAAGCCCAGGCACCTCGTCATCGAGACGGGACTCCCAAAAGCATACCTCAGTGTCCAACATCTCCAGCATTTTCTTGGAGCAACCCAGGCATTTCCCGCCGCATAGGCTGGCTTCCGGCAAGTCCAGTGGAATACAGCGCCGGATCTCGCTAAGCAATGAGCGCATCGCTTCCGTGGTATTCGGTTTAATGGAGCCGGGTTTAGTCGCTCTGCTTTTAGTGGCTGTGATGGATTGATTCAAGGCAACACCGACAGATAAGTTTGTTAAGCATCAGCTTAATTCAAGTGGAAGGGTTGGAGAATGATCTGGCGCTTGATTTACTGTTTATCGCCATTTGGTCAGGCTGCTTCCCGGGATCACGGGAAAAGGCCTTGACCAAATGTGATGTTCTACCCGATTGCTGCTGGATAACAGTCCAATCTGCCTGAGCGTTCGATACAGTGAGAGGATAGGGGTATCGAGTGGGTATTTCGACAGTCTTACTTATTGGCGCTCAGCAACCACTTCATAAACTTGAGGGTTTCTGTACGCTTTGAGAAGGTTTGCTTCTTCTTGCCTTTGCTGTCGGTAAAGGCGATTGAGTTTTTGTTGATGGAAATTGAATCTACAGGGAAATTTACTGTGATTTCATGTCCGTTTACTTTGTATGACATAGGCCACACTCCTTATTTCTGTTAGCGCCGGTATTGGCGTATACAATCTTAACTATAGAAAATCCTTAGCATTTATTGCGAAAGATGCGTTGGTTGACTATTGAATGTACCCAGTTTGTCAGCCTTTATCAAGCCCCCGACAGACTGAAGTGCATACAGACACTCCGGGTGTCAGTAGAACATCAGACCATCGCCGCAGCACAGAGTTCACCACAGCTGTGTGACATTTCAATTAAACTCAGGAATTGTTAACTGAACGAATTTACTTAAGCGGCCTGGAGCGAGATGGGACGAGCTGAGGGTACCTTAATATCGTCGGCAATTATATCGACAGTTGGCTATAAGTCAAGCAGTATAAATACTGAGCCGATATATCCGGAACTACATGTTTCTGCTACTCTTTTTTGCTAAAGGTGCCAATAGCTCCCTGGTGTACTCTGGCTTGAACACAGCTTGAAGTGCTTACACCGGATGGATTGGTACCTTATCTTATAGTGGCAAGGAGCGCGTTAATGAATAGAGTGTTGATTGGCATAGGATTATTTATTCTGTTGCTCTGGCCTGGGTTGTGTCCGGCGGCCGAACCTGCACCGGAAACGCCAAGCGAGCAAAGTGCTGCAGCGGCTTATGAGTATCGCGACCCCTTGTTCAGGGATACCCCCAGAGGCGCCCTGCAGGGCTTTATGCAATACGCCAGAGAGGGGGATTACCAAACCGCGGCCGAGTATCTGGATCTGCGTTTTCTTCCCACCGGCATGACAGCGGAGCAGGGGCCGCTCTATGCCAGGCAGTTGCTGGCGATTATCGAGCGTAATCTCTGGCTCAACCCGCAAGAGCTGGATGATACCCCGGAGGGCAAAACCGACGACAAGCTGCCCGCCTATCGGGAGGGATTTGCCCGTTTGGAAGCCGAAAAAAAGGCCTATCAGCTCCTGTTGCAGCGGGTGCCTAGCTCTGAATACGGCAGTCTGTGGAAGGTTTCCAATGCCACGGTTGCCAAGCTCCCAAAACTTTACCAGGCCTTGGGCTATGGCCCTGTGGTGGAGTGGTTTATTGAGCACATTCCTGAAGGACGCCTGTTTACCCTGAATCTGTGGGAATGGGCCATGATGCTGGCCTATCTGGCGCTGGCGTTCTTATTCGTGGTACCTGTGACCTGGTTGCTGCAATGGCCGCTTTCACGTTCATCACACCCGCTCAAGGCTGAATTGGGCGCCTTTATTCGTGGCCCTCTGCGATTCTTTGCCGCTGTGGCACTCGATAGAGCCATGCTTGCCAACAGTACCTTGAGTGGCGCTATGCAGGAGATAGTCAACACAGGCTTTTTCTTTATTCTGGCCACAGTTTGGTTGATATGGGCGCTGGTGGGGCTGGCACAGAGCAGCCTTAGGGAGCGCTGGATAGCCAAGGGCAACAAACAGGCGGCCTCCTTGTTGCGACCTCTTGGAAATTTTCTGCGGGTGGCCCTGCTCAGCCTGGCGACCTTATTATGGCTTGAGCATCTGGGTTTTAATGCCGGCACCATACTGGCCGGGATGGGTATCGGGGGACTGGCAATCGCTTTGGCCTCGAAACAGTCGATAGAAAACCTGATTGGCACCATCACCCTCTATTCAGCCGCGCCTATCAAGGTTGGCAATATCGGTAATTTCGGCGGCGTTCGCGGCACAGTGGAGGAGATAGGGCTACGCTGTACCCGCATCAGAACTCTGGATCGTTCTGTCATTCATATGCCCAACGCCAAGTTGGCCGAAATGGAGATAGAGAATATTTCAGAGCGGGAGAAAATCCGTTTTAAGACAGAGATACGTCTCGATTACAGCACGGATGCCAAACAGCTGCAGGCGATAATCAATGATATCAAAGCCTTGCTAAAGCAGCATGAGAAAGTGGACGAATCACCGATGCGGGTCACTTTCAAGGGTTTTGGCAACGCCGGGCTAGAGTTGAATGTACTGGCCTATGTCGGCACCACTAGTTTACCGGTTTATCAGGAAGTCGCCGAGGAGTTGCAGCTGGGGATAATGGCGATTGTCGCCGAGCACGGCAGCAAGATGGTGCCCGTATGGCCGGTTTCGGCCTGATGCCCAAGATTGAAAACGGCAGAGGCTAAAGCCTATAGACAATGACAATAAAAAACGGTGCCCACGGCACCGTTTTTTTAAACAGGTCATTCGACTCAGGCTTTATCTCAGGCCTTATCGCGATGGCAGAAATAGTCTACCGCGCGTTTTACCAGCTCAATACCTGTCTGCTCACATGGCGGCAGGCTGGCATCGCTCTGCTTCAGCGGCGTGACTCTATCACCCCATTTCAGCAGCAAGGCGGCGCTGGTGAGGCCGGCACCAAAGGCACAGGAAAGAATATGTTGTCCTGGCTTGATCATGCCTTTTTCCAACGCATCACAGATGGCAATAGGAATGGTGGCTGCCGAAGTGTTGCCATAGTTGGCTATGTTGACGAAGGCCTTCTCTTTGGGGATCTTCATTCTGTGTACCAGAGTGTCGATGATCCTCTCGTTGGCCTGATGGGGGATAACCCAATCAACTTCCTCTTTGTCCAGACCACACTTCTCCAACACCTGGGCGCTGAGTTTGCCCATGCCGTTGATGGCGCGTTTGAAGATCTCCTGGCCATCGAATTGGATGTAGAAGTCCAGTGACTCGGCAACAAATCTGTCCATGCCTGTACCAAAGCTGGCTTTGAGAATGTCGCGGCCACCTGGATCATTGTTAAGTTCATAGCCCAGTACGCCACATGGGCTGTCTGTCGCTTCCAGTACCACGGCACCTGCACCATCACCGAACAGTACCGCGGTTTCTCTTCTTGACCAGTCGAGGTAGAAACTCAGACGTTCGGCGCCGACCACCAGGACTTTCTTGCATTGACCACTCTTGATTTGAGCGGTTGCCAAGCCAACCCCGTAGAGAAAGCCACTGCAAGCGGCGTTGATGTCAAAGGCGGCACAGTTGGCGCCGACATTGGCCTGTACTGTTGAGGCTATGTTGGGGATCAGTGTGTCCGGGCTGGCGGTCGCCAGGATAATCATGTCCAGTTCGCTGCCTTCGATGCCGGCGGCGGCCAGCGCATGCTGAGCGGCTACAGTGGCCAATTCCGAGGTGTTGACGTGGCTGATATGGCGCTGGCTGATCCCTGTTCTGGGTTTAATCCATTCATCGGAAGTGTCGATAAAGGTGGCCAGATCATGATTGGTCAGTACGGCGGGGGGAACGCACTTTCCCCAGCCGGTAATAGTGGCGTACTGCATTGAATTTACTCTCAAAATAAAAAGACAGAAGCCAGATCTGTCTTTTGGACAACTAAAGCGCTATTGCTTGGAAAGGGTCGTGATTTTTCAGCTCACCTGTTGGGCTACCAATTCACGAATGGCGTTGGCAGCGTGCAGTATGTGGGCCCTCAGCAGGACCACGGCCTCATCTATTTTCTTTTGCCGACATAATTGCAGCAGATCCCTGTGATCCTGCTCGGCTCTGGGGATCCCACCTGTCAGCAACAACTGTAAGCGAATATAGCGATCACAGTTGGTGTTCAGACCATGTACGACTTCCATGGTGTGGGGACGGTTGGCGGCGCGGTACAAACTTGTGTGGAACTCTGTGTTGAGTTCGCTCCAGCTGCCCACGGCATTATCCTGTTTAAAGGCGGATTCCAGTTTGTCCAGTACGGCTTCGGCCTGACGCAGATCTTCATCCTGCAGGTTTGGAATGGCTTTGGCAAGGAGATCAGTTTCAATCAGTGCTCTGAGTTCAAATAACTCGCTGACTTGCTCCACCGACAATTCGGTAGCCGTGGCGCCTTTATGGGCTTCAAACTTGACCAAGCCTTCGGCTTCCAGTTGCAAAAGGGCTTCCCTGACCGGAATCCGGCTGACATTCATCTCTTCTGCCAGAGCGCTCTGACGCAGCGGTTCGCCAGCTGCGATTTCACCTGAAAGAATTTTCTCCCGCAGCACTTCGACCACAACCTGGGTGCGCGTTTTATGAACGATGGGCGTAGTTCGGCTCATAGATCCCGTCTTTGTATACGTTATTCGGTTTTGATCCGAATAAGACTACAGCGAATGCTCAGATAAATAAAGGGAAACCACTTGGGTTCCCCTCTGCAATGCCGTGCAAGATGTGCTTTAGAAGTAGCGTGCGCCTGGGTGTTTATCCGAAACTTGCCCCTGGTTGAAGCTGATTGTCAGCTCAGGAGGCAGGTTTTGCAGACTCAAAGGCCTGAGAAAACGCGCCATTGCCTGAGTGCCTACCGAGGTACTGCGCAGATCTGTGCTGGCAGGGAAGGGGCCACCATGGTTCATGGCATGGCAAACCTCGACGCCCGTTGGCATCTGATTAAAAATCAGTCTTCCTACCTTGTATTGCAGCGCCTCCAAAACGTCCGGATAACCTTGTAAGTCGCTGCTGGTGGCATGGACACTGGCGGTTAACTGGCCATCGAACGCCTGGATCACAGCGTGCAGTTCGGCTTCACTTTTGGCCGTCACCAACAGGGCGAAGGGGCCGAACACTTCTTCCATTAGATCAGGGTTGGCAAGCAAGCTCTCGGCGCCGGTTTCCAGCAATAGTGGTCGGGTATGATGCAGCGCCGCGGCGGCTTTACCCTGAGCCAGCAATTCAAGGGCCGGATTGGCGAGCAGCTGCTTGCTCCGGGTTTGAAATGACTCGGCAATTCCCGGGGTTAACATGGGAGCCGCCTCGGTTTCAGTGATAGCCTGACTCAGGACGCTACGGTAACGCGCAAGGGCTTTTTGGCTGAATTCGCTGTCGGCCAATGCCAGAATAAGCCCGGGGCTGGTACAGAATTGCCCCTGAGCCATCAACATCGACTGATGTTGATGGCCGGCGAGGGTTTCTGCCTCGGTTTGCAATTTACCCGGCAGCAGCAGCTGTGGGTTGATTGAGCCCAGTTCGCCATAAAAGGGAATGGGTTTGGCTCTGGCGGCGCAGCAATCGGCCAGGAGCCTCCCTACCTTGAATGAGCCGGTAAAGCCTACTGCCTGAATACCGCTGTGAGATACCAAGCCAGTCGATAGCTCTGGCCTGCGTCCCTGCAATAGGGAAAATACGGCGCTTGGCATATCGCAGCGAGAGGTAGCGCGGGCAATGGCGCGGGCCACCAGTTCACTGGTGGCCGGGTGTGCAGGATGGCCCTTGACAATCACGGGGCAACCGGCTGCCAGTGCCGAGGCACTGTCACCGCCGACGGTGGAAAATGCCAGCGGGAAGTTGGAGGCACCGAATACGGCAACCGGCCCGAGAGGCAGCTGTGTCAATCTGAGTTCGGGTTTGGGCAGCGGCGTGCGCTCGGGGTTGGCTTTGTCTATCAACAGAGGACTTGGCGTCTCTCTGAGCTCTGATGCGAACAGCCTGAGCTGATTGGCGGTGCGGCCAAGTTCGCCGTTTATCCGCGCTTGTGGCAGGCCGGATTCCAGCATGGCCGCCGCCGTGATAAGCACGCTGTCGTTTTCAAGCTCGGTGGCGATGGCCTCCAGGAAGGCGGCCCTGGCTTGCGGCCGTGTTTGCCGGTACTGAACAAAGGCGGCACCGGCCGCTGTGACTGCCGCATCTATCTGGCGCTCGCTGGCTTCAGCGAAACTGAGCGCCAGCGTTTGATTGGCGACCGGGTCCAGGCTTTGAAACCGTTCGACATCTGTCTCACTCTGCCATTGTCCGGCGATTAGATGTTGGCCGGTCAGTTGTGACGCTAACTCTTTGACGAGCGCCTCACGGCGATTGGGGATCTCTGTTGTCATGGGGTCTCCTTT
This sequence comes from Shewanella sp. 38A_GOM-205m, assembly GCF_000518445.1. Taxonomy (NCBI): domain Bacteria; kingdom Pseudomonadati; phylum Pseudomonadota; class Gammaproteobacteria; order Alteromonadales; family Shewanellaceae; genus Shewanella; species Shewanella sp. 38A_GOM-205m. The sequence goes on from NZ_JADP01000025.1 coordinate 80,118, forward strand.
AATGTGTGGGCACTTGAGTCTGGGCTATCCAGTGTTGACTGTGATGACAGCTCACAGCACCTGGAATCCATAGGCGTAAGGGTCCTCATCATCAACCAGGATACTGTTGTGCCCGGTGACTCTGGCCCAGCCTTGAATACTGGGCAAAATAGCCTCGAACTGGCCGACGCGGGTGGTGCCTTCTATACGGCCGATAAACTGGCTGCCAATGATGGATTCATGGGTGTAACTGTCTCCCGCGTTGAGCAGGCCTTTGGCGTGCAGCTGCGCCATCCTGGCACTGGTACCTGTGCCGCAGGGCGATCTGTCTATCGCCTTGTCACCGTAAAACACCGCATTGGCGCCATTGGATTCCGGGCTCAGACAATCGCCTGTCCACAGTACATGACTGATGCCCTGAACTGTGGCGTCATCCGGGTGAACACATTCGAGCTGCGCCCTGGCCGCTTCCCGTACCAGTGGGCTCCAGCGCAGAATATCGGCGGCGCTCCATTGCCTGAGTCCGGGAAAGTTTTCTTGCGGATCCACTATTACGTAAAAGTTGCCGCCGTAGGCCACATCGACCTTGAGGCAGCCAAGGCCGGGTACGTCGATGACTTTATCCGCATGGGCGAGATAAGCGGCAACGTTGTAGAGCTTCACCCAGTCGACTTTGGCGCCACTGCGTTGATACTCGATGCGTATTTGGCCTGCGGGCACATCGAGCAGCAGTTCACCTTCCCGGCGCGGCGTCAACAAGCCGGCTTCCAGTGCGGCGGTGACTGTGCCTATGGTGCCATGGCCGCACATGGGCAGGCAGCCACTGGTTTCGATAAACAGAATAGAGCCGTCGGCATCGGCCGAGCAGGGCGGGTAAAGAAAAGCACCGGACATCATGTCATGGCCTCTGGGTTCGAACATCAACGCCTGACGGATCCAGTCAAACTGCGAGAGAAAATGCTGGCGTTTTTCGCTCATGGTCTGGCCCTTAAGTTCAGGATGGCCACTGGTTACCAGGCGTACCGGGTTGCCACAGGTGTGGGCATCGATACAGAAAAAAGTCCCTTTGAGCATAAGTTCTCCTTGGTGCCGCTCTTGGCTCAGTCCAGATTGTACTTGTCGAGGTCTATGCGCGTTGTCAGTGCCTGCTCAAGCAGTTGCTGTACATAGGCGCGATCTTCGCCTTCCAGAGGCAATCTTGGCATGCGTACATGTTCACTGCCGCGTCCCACCAGTTCTTCGGCCAGCTTGATGCACTGTACCAGAGTCGGGATGGTGTCCAGTCTCAGCAGCGGCATAAACCAGCGATACAGCTCTCTGGCTTCCTGCAGTCGGCCGGCGCGGGCCAGGCGGTATAAGGTAACAGACTCTCTCGGGAAGACATTTGTCAGGCCGGATATCCAGCCATCAGCTCCCAGAAGCAGTGACTCGAGGGCAATATCATCGACACCGCAAAAGACGATGAAACGGTCGCCGAAGCGGCTCTGCAGTTCGGTCAGACGGCGGGTGTCTGTAGTCGATTCCTTAATGGCGACTATGTTGGGCTCTTTGGCGAGTTCGGCGGTCATTTCCAAATTGATGTCCACTCCATAGCTCACCGGGTTGTTGTAGATCATGATGGGCAGGGGGGTTGCGCGGGCAACGTGGCGGTAATGCGCCAGCACTTCTCTGTCTGTGCCGCGATAAACCACGGCGGGCAATAACATCAGGCCATCGACACCAAGAGCGGCCACATCTTTGGCGTATTCGGCAGCTTGCTCGGCACTGTGCTCGGTGCAGCCGGAGATCACCGGAATTCGCCCGGCGACGGTTTCGACTGTATGTTTGATAAAGGCGCGCTTCTCGGCCGCGCTCAGAGAGGCGTTCTCGCCCACAGTGCCCAGCGCTATGATGCCGTCAATACCGTCGTGGATCAGGGCTTCCAGCATACGGCGATTGGAGTCAAAGTTGATTGAGCCATCGGCATTGAATTGGGTTGAAATTGCAGGATACACCCCTTGCCAGTTTGGTTTCATGGTACAGACCTCTTGTTGATTTAGTTGTTGTTCTTTATCCCTTGCGGGCTAACAGCTGTGGATATTGTCAGAGATAAAGTATATTGTATACAAAAATATTTAACTAAACACAATCAGTGATCGTGGTGATTGGGAAAAGCGTTTCGTTATTTAAGGCTTTTGGCTGCCCGGCGCAGGGAGAAAACAGATGAACAGCAAACAAGATGGCACAGTGTCCTCAAAGGGAGAACTGACGGTTTTAGGGGGCGGCATAGTCGGGCTTTGCTGCGCCATAGCCGCGCAAAAGCAGGGATTCAAGGTGAGCCTGTTGGATAAAGATGAGCCGGGGCGAGGGGCCTCTTTCGGTAATGCCGGACATTTTGCCACCGAGCAGATGTTTCCGCTGGCGTCTTTCTCTCTTGTGCCTCGGCTCCCTGGAATGTTGCTGGACCCGCAAGGCCCGTTTCGGATCCGTCCCGGGTATTTTTTCAAAGCCTTGCCTTGGTTTTGCCGCTTTATGGCCAATATGTTGCCCGCCAAGCGACGTAAAAATGGTGCGGCGATCGCGGCTTTGAACCGTGAAGCCATAGGCGCCATGCGTCGGTTGCTGGCACAAGCCGAGGCCAGCGAGTTGATGTGTGAAAACGGCAGCCTGCTGTTGTTCGAGCGGGATGAAAAAGCGGCCCGGCAGGAGTTTGAGGCCTATACCAAGGCCAGTGTGGCGGTGAAGCTATTGAGTGGTGATGAAGTCAGGCGGCTTGAGCCTTCGCTGTCCGGCAATATCAAGGCTGCACTGTTTTTCACTGAGGTGGCGCATACGCCATCACCTTTTGAACTCTGCAAGCGTTTGGAGTTGCACTTCAAGGCACTCGGTGGGCAGGTGCTGCGCGCCGAGATCGATAAATTGCAGCCGGACAAGCAAGGTGTCCGCCTCGGTGACAGTCAGGGGCAATCCTGGCACTGCGACAGACTATTGCTCTGCTGCGGCGCCTGGTCCAAACCCCTGGCGCAGCAATTGGGCCATGAGGTGCCGCTGGATACCGAACGCGGCTACCACCTGATGATGCCGCAAGTCAGCGGTTTGTCTCGCCCTGTGGCGTCGTTCGAGCGTAAGTTTATCATTACCCCAATGCGCGGCGGTACCCGTTTGGCCGGCACTGTGGAGTTCGGCGGGCTCAAGGCGCCCATGGATCCCTCCAGGGCCGATTGTTTGCTGCCCCATGCCCAGGCGCTGCTGCCAAAGGTATTTTCCTCTGCCAGTGCCGAACAAGGTGAGCGCTGGATGGGGTTCAGACCCTCTTTGCCGGATAGTTTGCCGATACTGGGAGCGAGCTTGAAGCAGAAGGGCGTTTGGTTTGCCTTTGGTCATCAACATCTTGGGCTGACCTGGGCGGCGATAACGGCAGAGTTGCTGGCCAGCGAGTTTGATGGTGACGAGCCGGCGTTATCACTGCATCCTTACCGGATTGACAGGTTTTGAGCCCGGGAGCCTGTTCACATTCAAATGCAAACATAGAAAAACGGCGCCGAGGCGCCGTTTTTGCCAATGGGAGCGAGTGGGTCAGTCTTTGAGGCCGTGCATCATGTCGACGCCGGTATTACGTCCCTCGGCGTGACAAACGGCGCAGCTCTCGCTGCCACTCTGATAGACAGGGCCGCCGCTGGCATCTTTGCGGAAAACACCGCCGAAGGCTTCGGCATGGCTGGCCCATTTTTCCACTTGGATATGACAGCCACCACAGGCTGCAACCGTGGGAGAATACTCGGCGATTTGGCCTTTCTCGGTTGCGCCGGGAGTGGCAACCAACACGGAGGCGCTCTGACTCAGGCCATCCAGCGTAAGCTGGCCCTTGATATGACAGGCGCGGCAATCACTGGCCGGTTTCGGATAGGTGGCCGCCTCTCTGTCGGCGCCCATTCCGGCCACAGTGCGGGTACCACTGTGCAGCGAATGCACCATTTCCCTGTAGTTCAGACTGTTGTTCAGGGTACGGATCGCTTTTATTTGATCCATGCCAGGAGTGTGTTTCAGTCCGGCATTCAGGTACATGTTAGTGCCATTGTTGTGGCAGTCGTTGCAGCTCTTGTCGGTCAGGGCCGTAGCTCCTTGAGGCGCATGACAACTGCCGCAGCTGTCATTGCCCGGCTGGAAGCGGCTCGCCAGAGTATGAGCGCTGACAACCCGCTGCTGCATGTCGCTGTCATGACAGCGCCGACAGGCAGCCTCATCGGCAAGGGCTTTATTACTCGCCGCAGAGCCTGTGAGTGACAAGGGGTTATCGGCAATCACCTCGATGCGGGTAGCGCTTGTATCACAAGCCACAGCAAAGCCTGTCGCGGGATCGGCGCAGACAAGCAGTTTGGCTTGCACCCGAGTCTTGTCCGGCTCACCAAAGTCCGCTGCCTGAAGCGGGCCTATGGCAGCGCTGAGGCTGTGTCCCTGCATGGCCAGGCTGACATCGGCCCCAGGGTTGGCCAAATTCCAAATTTTGCGCTGACCGTTGTTGAGCGGGCGATTGGCAGGTTCGGGATCGCCACTGACCGTTAACCACAATGACTCTATGGCCGGATCGTCTGCAGGCAGACGGCCTTGGCTGCGAAAATCCAGGCTGATACTCAGCTTGTCGCCATCAATAGCGGCGGAGGAAAGCGCAAAGGCATACTCCTGTTTGATGAGTTTGCTTGTCCTTTCAAGGCTCAGGTGGATTTTACCCGCGCCCTCTGGGTTGCTGGCATCCGGATGGCAGCCTGAGCAGCTTTGTTGCCAGCCTCTGGGGAAGAGTTCTCTATCGTGGAATAAAGCACTGGCGCTACCATTCCAGCCCTCGGGGGCATCCTTACTGTGGCAGCTCAGGCAGCTGTTATTGCCGGGAATAAAGTAGTGGTTGGCCTGCGGCGCCGCATCGGGAATATGACAGCTGTTACAATCCTTGATATCACCGGGATAGTGCAATTGGCTGTAGTCATATTCATGGCCCTGATAGCCAACGACCTTGTACTCGCCATGGTGAATTTTGTGAGTCAGGGTCGCCATATCAAGCGCCGAGCCGGTTTCTGGGTCGCCCGAGTAACTGGTGTGACACATGACGCAGCCTTCAAAGGCAAAACGCTTGCTGCCGTGCATCAACAAACGCGCCTCACTGTTATCCCTGTCACTGCCGTGGCAGCGATAGCAGGCCTGCTGCTGATCTATCAATACCCGGCTGTCTTCGGCAGCGGCGGCTTGGCCGGTTGCCGGAATAAAGTCATAGACACTGTTGATCAGCATGCTGCTCAGTGAGCTGTCTGCAGCGGGCTTGAGTTCCAGATAGACCCTGTGAGTCTTGTCACTTTCGTAGTGGGTATTGAGCCCTTCAAAGCTTGGGTATTGATTGAGCGCCTTGCTGAATTGATAGCGGTAACGCCCCTGGCCCAGGCTCTGTAGGCAGTCGAGTTTGCAGTCACTCTCAATCCCGGCTTGCCACTGCGCTGCGGCCTGGGCTGTGGCACCTGTACCCGGCTCAACCAGTTTATTGATATAGCTTATCCATTGGGGAGCGCGGCTTATCTCATAGCGCCCCTCTGCTGGCCTTGTATCGCCGTACATGGGTTGAGCACTGCCCAGCTTGGCTATGCCCATGGCCAAGGCTGATACCTGCTCCAGTTGTTCCAGTCCGGTCACGGCAACGCCGTTGGCGTCGCTTAAGAAAAAGTCGACCGAAACCCGGGTTTGCTCATCTATGGTTACGGCTTCGATATTGGCCTGCAGTGATTTGGCTTTGGCAATATTGATCCCCACTTCTCCCGGAGGACCCACCTGGCCGTCATCGCCATCGGAACATGCAGCCAATAAGCAAACCACCAGTGGGGATAGTTTCCACCAGGCGTTTTTAGGCTTGAATTTCATCATTTCCCATTCCTTTATGTTTTAGATTCTGTCGGGATGTCTAATTAGGAATGTATGCAGGCCTTAATCTATTTAATTTGAATAATTTATCTGTGACCATCGTCAATTTGTTCCAGCTATAACTGATAAGCGTAGGTTTGGTCTAAGTTGTTTTTTCTGATTTTTGAAAGAGTGAAAAATTAATATTTGATTTGAGTTTTAGTTAATGAGTTTGGTCTGTTAGCCTGTGAGTAAATGTGACTCAGATTGGGAAAAAATGTCTGGATTTAATTAGCATGAATTGTCGGGTATTTGGTGTATGCATATTTAAATAATATTTCTTAAACTAATTAAGGAACGCAATATGATTACCAGACGAGGAATGCTGAAAGGGAGTATGGGGGCAGCCGTAGGCACTGTCTATGGTGGAACGCTCATCAGCTTTCTTACCGGTTGTGGCAGTGACAATGACAGCGATGAAAAGGTTGAGGTGTTACCCGGTGGTTTGATGGTGGTTAATCCGGTTATCTGCGTCAGTTGCCGTCGCTGTGAAATCGCCTGTGGCTGGAACCATGAAGGCGATTGCAGCCCAACCCTGGCAAGGGTCAAAGTCGAACACAACATGAACTATGGGCCTCATGGTGTGCAGTTTAATTACACAGAGCAGCGGGGGGAATGCGGCGATCGCACTGTGGTGCCTGCCACCTGTCGTCATTGTGAAGTTTGTACACAGGTATGTCCGCAGCAGGCCATTTCAACTCATCCGGAAACCGGCGCTAAAGTGATAGATGAAAAGCGCTGCGTTGGCTGTGGTTATTGCGCCGATAAATGTCCACAACAAGTGATTAAAGTCGTACGCAGCAAAATGAAAGCCGTGAAATGCGACCTGTGTCAGGGCGAGCCGGCCTGTGCTCAGGTTTGTCCGACAGGTGCGATTAAATTCTATACCTGGGAACAGGCGGAAGCCGCGCTCGAACAATATGAAAAATATACTGGCCTGATCGGTTAATGAGGTAATTGAAAATGACAGATAAACTTGGCGGATGGGCTGGTAAAGTATTAAGGGTTAATTTAACAACCGGCAATATTACGACAGAATCAACAAATAAATATCATGACTATATAGGTGGTATGGGGATAGGCTACAAGATCCTTTGGGATGGCCATAAAGATAATATCAAGGCCACAGATCCTGAAAATATTATTGTATTCTCCGCCGGCCCGCTAACCGGTTCTGGGGTGATCTGTACCGGTCGTACTACTATAACTTCCCGCAGCCCGGTGATTAAAGATCATCTGATTTCTGATGGACATTTCGGTGGTCACTTTTCACCGGCAATGAAATATGCCGGATTTGATGCCATCGCCATTGAAGGCCGCGCCGCCGCACCGGTATGGCTCAGGGTTGAAGACGGCAAAGTCACGCTGGAATCGGCTGCCGCGCTCTGGGGCAAGGGGATTTTTGATACCCACGCCATGATAGCTGAAATGATGGGCCCCAATGCCCAGGTGGCTGCCATAGGCCAGGCGGGGGAGAATCAGGTGCCGCTGTCAGTGATTATGACTCAAGGTGGACACTCAGCCGGAGGCCATGGCGCCGTGCTCGGGTCAAAAAACTTCAAAGGGATAGGCATCATAGGTACAGGGGCCGTGGCCATTGCCGCCGATAATGCCAATATGCGTCGGCTCGATGACCATATTCTGGGGATTATAGGCGCCAATAACCAAGGGGTTGTGCCTTCTACTCCGCAGTCCTGGGCCGAATATTCCAATGGTATCAGCCGCTGGAAGGCGCGTCCCGGGCTCAAATGGGGGCAGTCGGATCAGCAGATTGAGCTGGGCGAGGTACCCTGGAATGAACGTAACAAGGTAGGCTTCCGTACCTCAATGGCCGAGATGTACTTCGGTGAAGAGTACGCCAACAAGTGGATGAAGCGCACCGGTGGTTGTCATGCCTGCCCCATTCGCTGCTTCTGTGAGCTCAAGGTGCCTGAGCTGAAACAGAAATATGGTCGCAAGAGCGAGCATATCTCCAACGTCTGTATGGGATTCCTGGCGCCTCAGTATCTGATGGATACCAAGAAGGGCTCGGAAGAGCACGCTATGACAGGTGCGCTGGGTGGCAACCTGATCGACGATTACGGCATCTGGTGTAACTACGGCCTGATTTCGCACCTGTTCAAGTACCTCAAAAAACACGATATGTTCCAATATCTGTTGCCTAAAGAGGAGTTTGACAGCATCCCTTGGGATCTGTGGGACAAGAAAGATCCGGCGTTCCTTATCGATTTTTACCGCCGTATCGCCTATCGCGAAGGGGAAATTGCCCATATGGCCGATGGCATGTCGGATCTGATTGAGCGTTGGAAACTGGATGGGCGTAACCCGGATCTCGGTTATTGGGATATTCACAAAGAATCCTCGGTGAAAATTTTCAATAAGAAGACCAACGCCGCCGTGCACCATGCCAGCGAGACCGCAGGGCAGGTGGGCACCCTGATCAACATGGTGTTCAACCGCGATGCCCAGTGTCACTCCCATATCAATATTGTTAACTGTGGCTTGCCTCAGGACATGATAGAAACCATAGCCGCCGAATTCTGGGGCGAAGGGGCCTTCGATAAGGTGAAATGGTATACCCCAATCAACCCGGCCAAGGTTAAGTTTGCCAAGTGGTCTTTGGTAAAAAACGTGCTGCACGATTCATTGACTCTCTGTAACTGGATGTTCCCCTTGCTGGCTTCGCCGGACAAGAATCGCAACTACCGCGGAGACAGCACCATAGAATCCCAGATGTTCTCTCTGGTCACAGGCAAGGAAGTGACTGAGACTGAGCTCGACTTTATGGCCGAGCGGGTACTACATCTGCACCGAGCGCTGACCATCATTCAAATGAATGAGATGAATATGCGCAATGAGCACGATGTGCTTTGCGACTGGGTTTACGACCTGGACCCCGACAAGGCTTTTGGCGATGAAGGCACCATCAAGATGGACAGGGACGATATTCAAAAGGCGTTGGATATGTTCTATGACGATTTTGGTTGGGACAGGCAAACCGGGGCACCACTGAGATCAACCCTGGAAAAATTCGGCCTGGGTTACGCCGCCGATGCGCTGGAGGCCCGTGGCTTGTTGCCGGGATAAGCCATGCTGGAACTGGTGGACTTTATCCGGTTGTTCAGCCAACACGGACGCCTGGTTTCCCTGCCACAGCTGTTGGCTGTGGCGGGGGATGACTCAGAGAAGACTGTGGATGCGGTGCAAGAATATATCCGTTTGATCCTGGCGCCTGAACACAGGGATCTGAAGATGCGCATATCTGAGGATGAGCACTTCTTCTATTCAGACCGTTACATGGTAGACAGCTATGCCAACCGTTGGTTGGCACTGCAACGCGGGGAGGTTGCCGCGACCCTGGCGCAGCAGATACGCGAAACCAGTTGTCGCCATACCGCTGTGCTTGAGGCTTCAGTTTTGGGGTATCCTCCTTACAGCCTGGATGCCGAAGCGCAGCAGGCGCTGCGACAACAGTTGCTGGCGATGCCGGAATATGACGACATACGTTATGACACCGGCCGCGATGGCAAGGGGTATTACTTTTCTACCGATGGCCTGAGTCCTGAATATGCCAGAGTGCTTGCAGACTACGACCCGTTTGAATGGTCATGCTGAGCCCGGAAGTCTGATGTCTCCCTGCGGGCGTGCTCCCGAACATCAGGCACCCGGGGTCAGCGCCCATCTCCCACCCCGGGCCTGAATGCCCGGGTTTTTCTTATCCTATGTCCTGAAGCCCACGACATAAGTTTGTTACCACAGTGCATTTTGCCCCAATGAGTGGAATAATATCGCCATTCGCTTTCTGGGAGGCAAACAGTGAACCGAGCGGTTTTTTTGGATAGAGACGGTGTAATCAATGTCGATCACGGCTATGTGCACCAAATAGATGATTTTGAATATATCGAAGGCATCTTCGATGCTTGCCTGGCGTTGAAACGACAAGGCTATAAGCTGGTGGTGGTGACCAATCAGTCAGGGATTGCCCGTGGGCTCTACACTGAAGAGCAGTTTGCCAGCCTGACCGAATGGATGGATTGGAACTTTGCCGACAAGGGCGTGGATCTCGATGGTATCTATTACTGCCCGCACCATCCGGAGAAGGGCATAGGTGAATACAAGCAGGATTGTGACTGCCGTAAACCCAAGGCCGGAATGATCAATAGTGCTGCCAGTTTTCTTAAGTTGGATCTTGCTGCCAGTGTAATGGTCGGTGACAAGGCCGATGATATGCGCGCCGCCAAAGCGGCGGGGATCCCGGTGCGGATCCTGGTCAGAAGTGGCAAAGAGGTGACTCAGGAAGCCATGGATGAGGCGAGCGTAGTACTGGATAGCATTGCCGATGTCCCCCAATATTTGGCATCACAGGCCTGAGTTGGTCGATTACCAAGCGTCTTGGCGCAATAGTGAACACTTGAAGGCTTTGGTAAGAAAAATCGCCTTTTGGGGGTTGCGCAAAAATTCAGGCTCCCTATAATGCGCAACCACTGACCCGCGACAGGGTCTGGAAGTCAAAGATTCAAGCATCGAATGCTTTAAGTTGAAATGCTTGGCTGGCTTCTTTTGCTCTTTAACAATCTATCAAGCAATCTGTGTGGACACTCACAGGCATTGAGAAATCGACAAACGATTTAACTCGATGAAGAGTGTTCATACGAACAGAATTCATTGAGCAGAACCTTCGGGTTCAACCAAAACTTTAATTGAAGAGTTTGATCATGGCTCAGATTGAACGCTGGCGGCAGGCCTAACACATGCAAGTCGAGCGGTAACATTTCAAAAGCTTGCTTTTGAAGATGACGAGCGGCGGACGGGTGAGTAATGCCTGGGAATTTGCCCATTTGTGGGGGATAACAGTTGGAAACGACTGCTAATACCGCATACGCCCTACGGGGGAAAGCAGGGGACCTTCGGGCCTTGC
>NZ_JADP01000026.1:0-87958 GCF_000518445.1 Shewanella sp. 38A_GOM-205m
TTTAAAATTTGTTCCGTACAATTTTATGTCTGGTGACAATAGCATTGTGGTCCCACCTGATCCCATCCCGAACTCAGAAGTGAAACGCAATCGCGCCGATGGTAGTGTGGGGTCTCCCCATGTGAGAGTAGGTCATCGCCAGACGCCCAATTTTAGTAGTGCGCCAAGGCGTGATACTAAAGGAGCGGTAGTTCAGTTGGTTAGAATACCGGCCTGTCACGCCGGGGGTCGCGGGTTCGAGTCCCGTCCGCTCCGCCAGTCAAGTTAACGAATTCAAGCCTTATTGCCCAGGCGATAAGCAAGAGTTTGGAGCGGTAGTTCAGTTGGTTAGAATACCGGCCTGTCACGCCGGGGGTCGCGGGTTCGAGTCCCGTCCGCTCCGCCAACTTAAAGAGAAAGCCTCATCGAAAGATGAGGCTTTTTTTCGTTTGATTCTTTTCTGCAAATTTACTGGGAATCATCCCTGCGACCTGTAGAACCCAGGTCCTTGAGGTTGACTATAGAGAATGCATAAGCGCTATTGTTATATTCGCTTTGGCTGTAGGATTCGCTTGAGTCTGTGACTTGAGTACTTACCCGAAAATTTTTTGTCGTTATAATAGTCATATTCTATTACAGGTGATGATTGTGGATTGTCGTATCGGTTGCGGGGCCTGTTGTATTGCACCCTCCATCAGTAGTGCCATACCCGGGATGCCGGGAGGTAAACCCGCAGGGGTTCGCTGTGTGCAACTGGATGACAACAATCTATGTCGCCTCTTTGGTTCCTCTGAACGTCCCGATGTGTGCAGCGAGTTCTCGGCATCGGTCGATGTATGTGGTAACAGCAACGAAGAGGCGCTCTGGCTGATAGGCTCTTTAGAGGTGGAAACCTCTTCCTGAAGGTGAAAGATGCAGTTAACGCGTTATACAGATTTTGGAATAAGAACTCTTATGTACCTGGCGATTCAACCGGAGCGTGAGACTCTGTTTCGAATCGCAGAGATCACTGAAGTTTTTGATCTTTCACCTAATCATGTCTCCAAGATAGTACATCACCTGGGTAAGCTGGGTTATCTGCAAACTATACGTGGAAAGAGTGGTGGTTTTCGTTTGGGGATGGCTCCGGAGAAGATCAATGTCGGCGAACTGGTGCGGGCACTGGAAAACTCACTGGCGCCTATTGATTGCAGCAAGCCTTATTGTCGATTGACTCCTGCTTGTCAGCTGAAAGGGGTTCTGGCTCAAGCTGTGAATGCCTATCTGGCTGTGCTCGACCGTTATACGCTGGCAGACATTGTCAGTAACCAACAGGAGTTGCGAGCCTTGCTGCCGGATCTGGATATCCCTGTACTGCAACTCTAGTCAGAGTTTTTCACCGCTTGTATTCTGCTTCTGGGCCCATGAGATTGGCAGTAAGTTGGAAGCCGGCACCAGAGTGACCCCTATCTTTGCCAGCTCTGGCAGTCTCTTCTTGAGGAACTGCATACTCTCTGGGTAAGGGTGAGCTATCATCAAGGCTTCACCTTCGCTTTGGGCCTTGGCTATTGCCAAGTCCAATTGTCTTTCGAAAGCCTGCTCGGTTAGCTGATTATCCAGAAACACCTGACGTCTCAGCAGCGGAACGCCGAGGGCATCGGCCTTATCTCCCGCCTTGGTGTAGCGTGTGGTAACGCTGTCGATAAAGAAGTGCTCTTCCTGATGCAATACTTCCATTAACCAGCTCATAGGTTGCTCAAGTTGAGTCAATAAACTCCCCATATGGTTGTTACTTCCCCTGGCAAAGGGCACGCTCTGCAAAGCTCTCTTGAGGGTTGCTTTAAACTCGGTTTCTGACATCTGGTTGTTGAGCCCACCAGGCCCCATGGCCTTGCCGTTAAGCGCCTGCATGGGGAGGTGCACCATGATTTCGTGCCCTTTGCTGTGAGCCTGGCGAGCCAGTTGTTGCCCGAGAGGGGTATGTGGCAATACAGACAAGGTCACAGCTGAAGGCAAGGACAGGGCGGCCTCATCTGTATGGCGGTAACCTATATCATCGATAACGATTGCCAGTCTGGCTCCCCATGCGGGAGAGCAACTTACGACCAGCAGTAGTAAGTAGAAACAATAGCGCACGTTTTATATTAATTTTATTTATTTGATTGTATCCATGCCACCGCCGAGTTAATGGCTCTATCGCTGGCGGTATCTGCATGGGGAGATATGAGGTCGATTATAGGCACAGTTTTGTTATCGGAAACAGTATTGGGTGCGATTTTTATATCGGGTTCCACCCCTTTGGCGTTGATATCCAGGCCCTTGGGCGTGGTATAGCGGGCTATGGTCAGCTTGATGGCATTACCATCGACAAGTGTTGGGATCAGGCTTTGTACTGTACCTTTACCGAAGCTGGTTTCACCTATCACCTTGGCACGGTTGTTCTCCTGCAGCGCCGCAGCCAGCACTTCGGATGCTGAAGCTGAACCGCGATTGATCAGCACTAATATGGGCACGCCGGTCAGCATGGTTTGCGGAGATGCATAGTAATCTGAGTTGGCATCGAAGAAGCGCCCTTCGGTGGCGACTATACGGCCCTTATCCAGAAACAGATCGGCAATTCGAATCGCTTGATCCAGCAAGCCTCCGGGATTGTTGCGCAAATCCAGAATCAAACCATTTAGTGGCTGCTGTTGCCACTCGCTCAACAGATGGACTATGTCGCGGGTCGAATCTTCCTGAAAACTTGCCAGGCGAATATAGCCAATGTCGTTGGTCAGCATTTTCCCAAGCACAGAGTGGACGCTGATAGTGGCCGGTTTGAGGCTGACTTCAAAGCTGACATCCGAGTGAGCATGATGCAGCTGCAGCGATAACTCACGGTTGCTGCTGCTGAAGTGCTTTATTTGGCTAAGCACTTCTTCCAGAGACTGCTTGGCAATACTCTCTCCATTGACGGCAGTAACAATATCGCCGGCCATGATCCCGGCTTGTTCGGCCGGAGAGCCAGGGAAGGGCGCGATAATTCTGAGTTTTTCCCCTTCGGTGGACACTTCAAAGCCGTAGCCGAAGTATTCCCCTCGGTTGCTGTCCCTGAGGCTGTTCATCTGCTCGGGTTTCAGAAAACTGGAATAAGGGTCGAGACGTTGAAATATGCCTTCAATGGCGGCGTCGACAAGTTCCCTGCGGCTGATGTCCCTGACGTAGTAGGTTTCCACTGTATCCATCACATCCAGCAGCAATGAAAGCTCATGGGTGTGACTGGGTTTGGGAAAGTTTTCGTGGCTAGCCAGGCTGAGAGAGATTCCCATGACTATACCAAGACCGATATACAGCAGGTTGCGAATAGAGTTGCCCATGTTGCCCCTTTGAAGTGCAGGGGGCTGATGATTAACGCCGACAGTAATTTGCCGGATCGACAGCTTGCCCCTTATGCCTTATCTCAAAGTATAGGCCAGGCTCGGTTTGTCCTCCGGAACGTCCTACCAGTGCCACAGCTTCGCCGGCCTTGACCGTATCTCCTGCATCTTTCAGCAATGCCTGGGCATGGCCATAAAGGCTCATAAAGCCTTTGCCATGGTCGACAACCAACACCATACCAAAACCGCGCAGCCAGTCGGCATAGATCACCTTGCCGGCGGCTATGGCACTGATAGACTGGCCCTCCGGAGCCGATAACATGACACCTTTCCAGCGCACATTGCCGGAGCGCTGACTGCCAAAGCTGTTTTTGATCCTGCCCTTGGTGGGCCAATTGAGTGAGCCGCGAGACTTGGCCAATCCATCCATGCTTGGGCTATCACGCATGGCAGCCAGGGCTTGCTCGACAACCCGTTTCAGCGAGGCTTCTTCTATCTGCAGTTGCTCCAGTTCTGAGGCCTTACTGCTGATGGTGCGTTGCAGTTCTTTCAATGTCTGTTGTCGCTGATCCTGTTCTTGATTGAGGCGCTTGGATTGAGCCTTTTGATCCAGTACCAGCTTGTTGAGTCGATTGCGTTCTTGCTGCTCGCTCTGCTGTACCGCCGACAATTCCTGGCGGGTTTGTTTCAGTTGTTCTATGGCCTGCATTCTGGCCTTGTTGAGAAAGTCATAGTAGGCCAGCATCCGTTCTATGGTGGCCGGGTCTTGCTGGTTGAGCAGCATCTTACTGTAATCATGATTCCCGGCGAGATAAGCACTGGTTAGCTGTTTGGCCAGGGTTTGCTGTTGGCTTTCTTTGAGCTTGTCCAGCTGTGCGGCTCTTTGCTTCAGCTCGGAGAGACGCTTTTCGGCATCGCTGAGAGCATTTTCAGTTTGGTTGACCTTACGGGCGGCATCTGCGATAGCCTGCTCGTCTTTTTTCAGCAGTTGCAGCAGTTTTTCCCGCTGTTTGCCTGTGTCTCTCAGAGCATTTTGCTGGGCGGTGATCTGGGATTGCAGTGCCTTTAACTCGGACTGACGCCGCTCCAGATCGGATGCCTGCAGCTGAGAGGAAAACACGAGAAAGCCAGCAAGTATGCTGGCTTTGGCTAAAATACGCTTCTGCACCGGGTCAGTGTTACTCTTTTGTATGGATTAACGGACGCCCTGTCATTTCGTCAGGAATGCTCTGTCCCATCAGTGTCAGCATGGTTGGTGCGATATCACTCAGGCGGCCACCTTCATCGATTGTGGCCTTGCGACCGACATAGATAAAGGGCACCAGCTCACTGGTGTGGGCGGTATGAGCCTGGCCTGTGGTTTCGTCCACCATCTGCTCGGCGTTGCCGTGGTCGGCAGTGATAATGCACTCACCATCTACCTTGGCCAGTGCGTCCACTACTCGGCCTATGCAGGCATCTACAGCTTCGCAAGCCTTGACCGCAGCATCAAACTTGCCGGTATGACCTACCATGTCACCGTTGGGGTAGTTACAGATAATGACATCATATTTAGTTGATTCAATAGCTTCAATCAACTTATCTGTCAGCTCTGTCGAACTCATCTCAGGTTGCAAGTCATAGGTAGCTACTTTGGGTGAATTGATCAGAATACGGTCTTCACCCTCGAATGGTTGTTCTTTACCGCCATTGAAGAAGAAGGTTACGTGGGCGTATTTCTCGGTTTCTGAAATACGCAGCTGGGTCAGGCCGCGATTCTGCAGTACTTCGCCCAGAGTGTTGACCAGGTCTTCCGATGGGAAGGCTACCGGGGCTTTGATATCGGCGGCATACTCGGTGAGCATGACAAAGTTAACCTTGGGTGTCACTGCGCGTTCAAAACCATCGAAATCCGGATTGACGAAGGCGCGGGTGATCTGTCTGGCGCGGTCGGCACGGAAGTTCATGAAAATCAGCGCATCGCCATCGTGCAGTGTTGTGGCCTTACCTTGATCCAGAATCGCAGTTGCGGCAACAAACTCATCGTTTTCATCGCGGTCATAGGCAGCTTCCAGCGCGGCTACGGCAGAGTCGGCACTGTATTTCCCCTGACCTTGAGTGATCAGATCGTAGGCTTGGGAGACTCGGTCCCAACGGTTGTCCCTGTCCATGGCATAGTAGCGGCCAACGATGGAGGCTATGCGACCTCGGCCCAATTCGGCAAACAGCTTGTCGAAGCGTTCCAGGCTGGCTTTGGCGCTGCGTGGTGGGGTGTCACGCCCATCGAGGAAGGCGTGCAGGTAAACCTGCTTGGCACCCCGCTTGACGGCCATACGGCACATGGCTTCAAGATGATCTTCATGGCTGTGAACACCGCCGGGTGACAGCAGTCCCATGATGTGTACTGCGCCGTCTGCCTCGATGGCGGCGTCGACCGCCTCGATCAGTGCTTGGGTTTGCTCAAATTCGCCATCTTCAATGGCCTTGCTGATGCGGGTCAGTTCCTGATAAACGATACGGCCGGAACCAATATTGATATGGCCCACTTCAGAGTTGCCCATCTGCCCGTCAGGCAAACCTACATCTTTACCTGAGCCGGAAATCAAACTGTGGGCGTATTCGGCGTTGAGTCTGTCGAGAACTGGAGTATTGGCATGATGGACGGCATTCATATGCGTGCCCTCACGATAACCCCAGCCGTCCAGAATAAGCAGTGCCAAAGGACGTTTGCTTGTCTTCATGTTGATACCTGTAAAGTTGAAAGAATCGGTCAAATCTGAAATTGGTTAAATATTACTACGTCTGTCCTGAGGGCAAAAGCCATTTACCCCGATTGTGATAATAGGGCGGACCGCGCTTTAACGCCGACTCAAGGGGCAAAACTGCAGCGAAACAGCTGCAATCTGCCTGGCCTCTGGGTATACTCTGCGCTTGTCCTAAATGGCCCAATAGATAACAGGCAGTTAAAAATGCAGGAATATGTAGAGTTTCTTAAAGCCCACCCTATGCTGAGCCTGGCCTGGGTAGGTTTGTTTATAGCCGTGGTGGTAACCCTGTTCAAATCTGGCTTCTCCAAGGTTAAAACCGTTGATCATCAGCAGGCGATTTTCCTGATGAATAAAGAAGATGCCAAGGTGATAGATGTGCGTGCTAATGCCGACTTCCGTAAGGCGCATATTATCAATGCCCAGAATGTACCTATGGCCGACATCAAAAATAATCAAATCGCTAACCTTGAAAAGTACAAAACCACACCCATTATACTGGTATGCAACGCTGGCATGACCTCATCTCAAGCGGCTCAGATTTTGGTTAAGCAAGGCTTTGAAAAAGTCTTTAACCTCAAAGGTGGTATGGGTGATTGGCAGGCAGCAAATATGCCTGTGTCCAAAAGCAAAAGATAATGAGTGTCGGCGGTTGTCATTGCATCCTGCGTCCTTCTATTAGTAGAGTGGGCCATGCTGAAGTGGCAACCGGCATCCTGAGTTCTGTTCTGGCGCTGAACAGATGAATAGCAGGGATGATGACTGGGAGTCGCAACCGACCCGAGTAACATACGCCCCAAACACCGGCTCATTGCAAGCCGAGACTAAATGGATAGGTAGGAATTATGGCTGAAGTAGCAAACAACGAACAACAAGCCCCACAGTTCAACATTCAACGTGTGTATATCAAGGACGTTTCTTTCGAAACCCCTAACAGCCCAGCGGTATTCCAGAAAGAGTGGAATCCTGAAGTTAAGCTGGATCTGGATACCCGCAGCGCCAAGTTGGCCGATGATGTATTTGAAGTGGTACTGTCACTGACTGTGACTGCCAAAAACGGTGAAGAAACTGCGTTCCTGTGTGAAGTACAACAAGCCGGTATCTTCTCTATCTCAGGTCTGAGTGATCCTCAACTGGCTCATTCTCTGGGTGCTTACTGCCCTAACATCCTGTTCCCTTATGCCCGTGAAACTGTGGCAAGCCTAGTATCCCGTGGTACTTTCCCACAGCTGAACCTGGCTCCTGTGAACTTCGACGCCCTGTTCGCTCAGTATGTGCAGCAGCGTCAAGCCGCCGCCGAGCAAGCTCCGGCCGAAGAAGCGAACGCGTAATCAGCCGATGAAAGACACTGCCGAAATAACGGTATTGGGGGCGGGCTCTTATGGCACCGCCCTTGCCATTTCTTTGGCCAGCAATGGACACAGCACCCTGTTGTGGGGGCATGAGCCTGAGCATGTGGCCAAACTCGCTGCCGAGCGCAGCAACCAAGCCTTTCTTCCCGGGATAGCCTTTCCCGACTCCTTGGTGATGGAAGCCGATCTGGCCAAAGCATTGGCGGCGTCGCGGAATATTCTGGTGGTGGTACCAAGTCACGTTTTTGCTGATGTGCTGGCTCAGGCCAAGCCTCTGCTGCGTGATGATGCCCGCATCATTTGGGCCACCAAGGGGCTGGAGCCGGAAAGTGGTCGCCTGTTGCAGGATGTTGCCCGCGATGTGTTGGGGGAGAAGTATCCGCTGGCGGTATTGTCCGGACCGACTTTTGCCAAAGAGCTGGCGGCAGGTTTACCAACCGCCATCTCAGTGGCTGGTACCGATGCCCAGTTTACCCAGGATCTGGTGGAGCTGTTGCACAGCCCCAAACGTCTGAGAGTCTATGCCAATGACGACTTTATCGGCCTGCAACTCGGTGGCGCGGTCAAGAATGTCATCGCTATAGGCGCCGGCATGTCCGATGGTATTGGCTTTGGTGCCAATGCCCGTACAGCCCTGATCACCCGAGGTCTGGTGGAGTTGAGCCGTCTGGGAGAAGCCCTGGGCGCCCATGCTTCTACCTTTATGGGAATGGCGGGTCTTGGGGACCTGGTGCTGACCTGTACCGATAACCAATCGCGCAATCGTCGCTTTGGTTTGGCATTGGGTAAGGGTTGTGATGTCGATACTGCCCAGGCTGAAATCGGTCAGGTGGTTGAAGGTTACCGCAACACCAAAGAGGTCTACACCCTGGCCAAGCGCTTGGGGGTAGAGATGCCGATCACCGAGCAGATCTATCAGGTGTTGTATCAGGGCAAATCGCCTATTGATGCGGCCAAAGAACTGCTGGCCAGAGAGAAGAAGTCGGAAACCTCGGCAGACTGACCCATCTCCAATCCCGGAAAAGGATGCTAGAATAGCGTCCTTTTTTATTGCCCCTTGTTGGGCCCGAGAGTGAGCGTTATGTCAGTTAAACAGCATCAGGTGATCATTATCGGCGCTGGCGCCGCAGGGTTAATGTGTGCCCTCACTGCCGGATATCGGGGCCGGGATGTCCTCTTGCTGGATAACGCCAAACAACTGGGGCGCAAAATTCTGATCAGTGGCGGCGGTCGCTGCAACTTCACCAATCAGAACATTGAACCGGGCGCCTATCTCTGCAGTAACCCACACTTCGTCAAATCGGCGCTGGCTCGTTTCAGCCAGTGGGACTTTATCGCCATGGTCGAGCGGCACGGCATCGATTATCACGAGAAGACTCTCGGACAGCTGTTTTGTGATGACTCGGCTAAAGACATTGTTGATATGCTGACCACAGAGTGCGATTGGGCCGGAGTCAAAATTCAGCTGCGTACCGAAATTCTGTCTGTGGCAGCCACAGATGACGGTTACAGCCTACAAACCAGTGAAGGGGAATACCGTTGTGAATCACTGGTGATAGCCACTGGTGGCTTGTCCATGCCCAAGCTCGGGGCTACGCCGTTTGGATTCCGCATCGCCGAGCAGTTTGCCATCAAGGTGCTGCCGACCACTGCCGGGCTGGTTCCCTTTACCTTGCAACCTGAAGACAAGGCCAGGTTTGAAGGCCTGTCCGGTATCAGCTTGCCGGTTATCGCCAAAGCCGAGTGCGGCAGGCAGTTTAGAGAAGCCATGTTATTCACCCACAGAGGTTTGTCCGGGCCGGCTGTGCTGCAGATCTCCTCCTACTGGCAGCCAGGCCAGAGTGTGCTTTTTGATTTACTACCGGACCTGGATTTTGTCGATTGGTGCAAAACAATTACTGCTGAATCACCAAAATTGTCGCTTAAAAATGGACTATCTCGGCTGCTACCTAAGCGCTTGGTTGAGAGGCTGCTGGAGCTGGGCGAATTACCCAACAAGAACCTTAACCAACTGTCCAAGGCAGATGTGGCAGCACTGGACAGTTATTTCCACTGCTGGCAGATCCAACCCGGCGGCACCGAGGGTTATCGTACCGCCGAGGTGACTCTGGGCGGAGTGGACACCAATGAGTTATCCTCCAAGACCATGGAGGCCAAGCGTCATCCCGGACTCTATTTTATCGGTGAAGTGGTGGATGTCAGTGGCTGGCTCGGCGGCTATAATTTCCAGTGGGCCTGGAGTTCCGGCTACGCCGCTGGTGAAGTGGTGTAACTGAGCTCAATCCAATAAAAAACGGCTGCATTGGCAGCCGTTTTTGCTCTTGCAATCATCTACTGGCTTATTCAGCCTTAGGCTTGCTCAAGTGACGACGGTAGATAAGCAGATAGAGCGCCGGCAGTACAAAGAGCGACAGCACGGGGGCGGTAACCATGCCACCGACCATGGGCGCGGCAATCTTCTGCATCACATCGTTGCCCGAACCTGCGCCCCACATAATCGGGAGCAGACCGAAGAAGATGGTCGCCACTGTCATCGCCTTGGGGCGGATCCGCATCACCGCACCTTCAATCAGGGCGTCCTTGAGGTCTTCCACTCTGTGGTATTCGCCTCTGTCCTGCTTGTGCTTGATGGCATTGTTGAGATACACCAGCATGACCACACCAAACTCGGCCGCGACCCCGGCGAGGGCTATCATGCCCACCGCGACAGCGACCGACATGTTGTAGTCCAGCAGATACAGCAACCAGGTACTGCCCACCAAGGCAAACGGCAGCGACAGCATAATGATGCTGGCCTGCATGGATGAGCCGAAGGTCATCATCAGCAGAATGAAGATCACCGCCAGTGCCATGGGGATCACTTGCTGCAGTTTGGCATCGACCCGCTGCATATACTCATACTGGCCGGCAAAGCTGTAGCTGTACCTGGCCGGCAGCTTGAGCTCCTGCTCCAATACCGGCTTGACGGCTTCGATATACTCACCGATGGACGTGCCGCCGATATCGACAAATACCCAGGAGATCAAACGACCATTCTCACTCTTGAGCATAGGCGCGCCATCCGTGATTTCGATGTCGGCCAGATTGCGCAGCGGCAGATAGTGGCCACTCTTGGTGATCACCGGCAGCTCTCTGAGCTTTTCGATATTGTCACGCAAGTCTCTTGGATAGCGCAGGTTGATGGGATAGCGCTCGGCACCTTGAACCGACTCACCGATATTCATGCCGCCTATGGCGTAACGTACTACGTCCTGAATATCGCTCAGGGTCATGCCATATCTGGAGGTCACCTCGAGTTTCGGCGTGATGTCTATGTAGCGGCCGCCACCCACCCGCTCGGCATAGGCCGACTTGGTATGAGGCTGCGCCGATAGAATCGCTTCTATCTGGGCCCCTATCTCCTGCAGTTGATTGACATCGGCGCCGGTGATCTTAATCCCCACCGGTGTCTTGATACCGGTAGACAGCATGTCGATACGGGTCTTGATCGGCTGCACCCAGGCGTTGGTGAGACCGGGCACTTTGACCGTATTTTGCAACTGGGCAATGATGCCGTCGAGATCCATGCCTTCGCGCCACTGCTCTTTGGGTTTGAGCATTATGGTGGTTTCCAGCATGGTCAATGGCGCGGGATCCGTGGCGGTTTCGGCGCGGCCAACCTTGCCAAACACCCGTGCCACTTCCGGAACGGTTTTGATCAGCCGGTCGGTTTGCTGCAGCACTTCGGCGGCCTTACTGGCACTGATGCCAGGCAAGGCTGTTGGCATGTACAGGAGATCCCCTTCCTCGAGCTCGGGCATAAACTCGCTGCCCATATGACTCACCGGATACCAGGCACTGGCCAGCGCCACCAGAGCCGCCAGCAGGGTCAACTTGGGGAAGCGCAGCACGGCATTGAGCATAGGTTTGTAGATGGCTATCAATACCCGGCTCAGTGGGTTGCTGCTTTCCGAGGGGATCTTGCCGCGGATAAAGAAGCCCATCAGGATAGGCACCAAGGTGATCGACAACACAGCCGCGGCGGCCATGGCAAAGGTTTTGGTATAAGCCAGAGGGCTGAACAGCCTGCCTTCCTGGGCTTCGAGGGCAAATACAGGCACAAAGCTCAGGGTAATGATCAGCAAGGAGAAGAAGAGTGCCGGGCCCACCTCAATGGAGGCCTCGGCGACAATTTTCCAATGCTCTTTGGCGTCGGGTTGGCGCTGGTGGTCCTGTTTGAAATGCTCGAGGTGCTTGTGCATATTCTCGATCATCACAATGGCGCCATCTACCACGGCCCCGATGGCGATGGCGATACCGCCAAGACTCATGATATTGGCGTTAACCCCCATCTTGTTCATCACAATAAAGGCGATCAGTATCGACAGTGGCAGGGTAATGACGGCCACCAGGGTCGAGCGAGCGTGCAGCAGAAACAGCAAGCAAACAATGCTCACAACTACCATCTCTTCCAGCACCTTGTGCAGCAGGTTGTCGACTGAGTTTTCAATCAGTTGCGATCTGTCGTAGGTGGGAACTATCTCCACGCCTTCGGGGAGACCCGCCTTGAGTTCTTCCAGCTTGGTTTTCACCGCCTCGATAGTCGCCAGGGCATTTTCCCCGTAGCGCATGACTATGATGCCACCGACGACTTCACCCTCACCATCGAGCTCGGCTATGCCACGGCGAGATGCAGGGCCCTTGCGTACGGTGGCAACGTCTTTCAGCAGCAGTGGTGTGCCTGAGGGGCTGGTGATCCCAAGTGGGATTTCACGAAAGTCCGCCAGTGTTTGACGATAGCCCTTGGCGCGTACCATATACTCGGCTTCGGCCATCTCCACCACAGAGCCGCCGGCCTCGTTGTTGGCCTTGGTAATAGCCTGCTTGACCGAGGCGATATCCAGCTTGTAAATCGCCAGCTTGTCCGGCTCCAGCACTATCTGATAGGTCTGTTCCATGCCTCCGACTGTGGCGACTTCCGATACCCCGGCAACACTCTGCAATTCCAGCTTCAAATACCAGTCCTGCAAACTCTTGAGTTGCGAAAGGTCCAGATTACCGCTGCGGTCTACCAGGGCGTATTCATAGATCCAGCCGACCCCGGAGGCATCGGGCCCCAGTGAGGGTTGCACCCCTTCGGGTAGACGGCTGCTTATCTGGCTCAGGTATTCCAATACCCGGGAGCGGGCCCAATAGATGTCTGTACCATCTTCAAAGATCACATAGACATAGGAGTCACCGAACATGGAATAGCCGCGCACCGTCTTGGCCCCGGGCACGGCCAGCATGGCGGTGGACAGGGGATAGGTCACCTGTTCCTCTACCAGCTTGGGTGCCTGTCCCGGATAGGCGGTTTTGATGATGACCTGCACATCGGACAGATCCGGCAGGGCGTCGAGCGGCGTGGTACGCAGCGCCTGAATCCCCCAAACCGTCACCATCAGGGTGACAATCAGCACCATCACCCTCTGTTTGATAGAGGCTTCAATGATTTTTTTCAGCATGTTGCCTCCTAGTGCTGGTGGCCTGAGCTCAGGCGCATCAGGCTGCCCTTGAGACTGGCTTCTGAGTCCAGCAGGAATTGCCCGGAAATCACCACGTTTTCGCCTTCATGCAGGCCTTCGAGGATCTCTGCTTTACCCTGACTCAACATGCCGACAGTGACCTTTCTGGCGCTGAAACTGGCATCATCCTGTTTGACTATGACCCGGTTCTCTTTGCCTGTTTGGATCAAAGCTTCCTGAGGGATCACCAAAGTATCGCGTTTCGGGCCACCATAGAGAGAAACCTTGGCCAAGGTCTTGGGCCTGAGCTCCATTGCTTGATCATTGTTGAGTACCACTCTGACCCTCAGGCTACGGGTGACGGGATCCAGCTCGGGATAGATATAGTCAATCTTGCCTTCTATGCCCTTGAGTCCCATGGCAGGGATATTAACCTCGGCGGCCTGACCCACTTCCAGCCAGCTCTGCTCGTTTTCAAACACGTCGGCGATGACCCAGACTTTGGAGAGGTCAACCAGTGACATGACCTCGGTCTGAGGTTGTATATACATGCCGTCACGCACCGCGAGCTGTTTGACTATGCCGCTTTCGCGGGCGTAGAAAGGAACCCGGTATTGGGTCTTGCCAGTCTTGGCCAGCTGTTTGATCTGCTCTTGGTTCATGCCCAGCAGTTCAAGACGTAGCCCGGCCTTACGCAACAGCTCTTGGTAGTTGGCACTGTTGCCTGAGCGTTTCAGGGTATCTTGGGCCAACAGATAGTCGTCCTGGGCATTGACGAGATCCGGTGAATAGATCTCGTACAGCAGCTGGCCTTTCTCGACCCTGTCACCGACAGACTCTACTTTAAGCTTTTCAATCCAGCCATTGACCCTGGCATGGATATGACTGATCTGGCTCTCGTCATAGTCTATCTGGCCGACTGTTTTGACGAACTTCCACAACGTGTCCCTTTCTACCTTGGCCACCTTGAGGGCCAAGGCTTGTTGCATCTGGCCTGAGACATCTATTTCAACGGTTTCCGAGTGACCGCCCATCTCGACTTTTTCCAGATTCATGCCGCAGATGGGGCAGGTGCCTGGCACATCGCTGATGATATGAGAATGCATGGGGCAGACATATTTGATGTTCTTGCCCTGATCAAGAGGTGCAGGTTTAATCTCCAACGCGGGCTTTGTCTGCTGCATGGCGTGCTGGCTATGGTCATCAGCTTTGGTTTTTGTAGCCTGGGTTTCTGTAGCTTCGGCGTGACCGGCATGGGAACCGGGCTCCTCTTCTTCCTCTTCAACCAGGAACATGTTGCATTTGGGGCAGCGTCCCGGCTCGTGACTGGTCACTTCCGGATGCATGGGGCAAATATAGGTTTTTTGCAGGGCCTGTGTTGGTTCTGCCAAGGCTTCAGTAGCCTCATCTTTGACCAAAAACATGTTGCATTTGGGGCAACGTCCCGGCTTATGGCTGGTGACTTCCGGATGCATGGGGCAGTAATACTCCTGAGTTGCCGTCCCATGTTGATGATCTTTGTGTTGTTCCTGCCCTTGGGGCTGATTGCCCTGGGCCATTGCCTGCATACTCCATTGCGGGCCGACAGCCAACACCAGACTAAGCGCGCAGGCCAGTCGTTGGCGTTTACGGTTTGAATCGCTCATATGCCTCATCTCCAGCTACAGCTTGATTAGTGGTGGTGGTGTTTCTGGCCTGCTACAGGCTCAAGATTCATACCACATTTGGGGCAGGAGTCACCTTTCTTGCCTGTCACTTCAGGATGCATGGGACAGTGGTAGCCGGCTTGTTGCTGTTTTTCCAGGAACATACCGCACTTGGGGCAGGAATCCCCTTTGTTACCCGTCACTTCAGGGTGCATGGGGCAAGCATATTCGGCAGTTACGGCGGCTTGTTGCTGGCCGTGATGATGTTCGCGTTCGTTTGCGAAGCTGGCACGGGCCAGGGTGACAGACAGTAAGGCAATAATCAGGACACTGATAAAGGTTTTCATTGATTCACTCCGTTTGGGATACGGCTTTGACCAGGCGCCGGCTGGCATTCCTAGGGCTTATCCCATAAAAAATTGTATTTATTGGCAGATTTTGGGCACAAGTGTGCCGTGGGCATCAAACTATGGGTGGTTTGATAGTCTGGCCGATAGAAACAGAGTGGAAATGAGGCATAGGCGTGGCCACGGCGGCTTCGGGCAGAGACATCACCGGCCAGGAACCGACGGCGATGAGGGTACCCGCTACGGATATCACCAGACAATGGTTACAGTCACTCTTGCAGAATCCTTTGCCTTCACAGCAATGACTCACAGTGTCGGGAAGCACTGTATCAACTTGCGGGTCATCGCAGCAGTGACTGCTCTGTGTCTGTTGAGGGTGACAATCCATGGTGGCAGCCATTGGGTGTGCCGTGGAGTGCATTTCCCCGGAATGCGCTTCAGCTGTGGGTACCATCCAGTGTCCATTGGTTAGCATACCCTGCCCGAGCAATGCGAGCATGGTAAACAGAACCAGGATGTGGCGGCGAACCGATAGCATCTTGAGCTTGAACTCCAGAGAGAATGAACCTCATTAGTTTACCATGCTTTAAAATGCTTGCCTTGATGTGATTCACATCTGAAGAAGTGCGAAAATATCTTCAGCTATTCTCGGGCAATCATTGGTTTACAGGCTGACCTTCTGCCTCACTCCACTCTGAAAACTCAGCGGCGCAGCTGTGCCAACCAGTCGGCCATCAGGCCCCCATGGGTCATTACCTCGGCAGGAACAGCCTGGCCGGCTTCATCCACTACTTGCAACTGTGGGCTGCGAATAAAGGCGTTGGCTTCGGCCTCGGTATCCAGAGTCGGTAACTGCAGTTGTAGGCTTTGTTGCTTAGCCACTGTCAGTGTCAGGTAGAGGGGGCCGGATTTGACCCAAGCGCCCGAGTCATCGGCATTGACGGCAAAAATATCCCGGTACTGGAGCTCAACGACATGTTCACCGGCAGCCAGTTTGTGGCTGTCAAAGTTGGATACTGCCTGGCCATCGATAGCCTTGATCGCCAGATTATCCGGCAAGTTTAATTCAGCAGCGAAACTGCCAGGAGCCATAAACAGGGCGGTAAGCACTAACAGGGCGGCGCTAAAACGAGCTGCAGAAATTTTGTATGCAGACATAGTGGGAACTCCCAAAAATATTCAGATGTAAAAACATTAACTAAAGCTGTGCGGCCTGATGGCCAGAGTTACATCTGTACTGAGTTGGGAGGGGGTGTTTGCTGTGAGAGTATGGCGGTTTGCAGGCTCCAGCTTGGCAGGGTAATCTGCTGGCTTCCAGTCATCACCAAAGGGTGGCTGGTAGTAAGCAGGCTTACACCTGGTGTGCAGTGGCTGGCACAGTTGCCCATGGTGCCGCAATCCATACCCAGATCGCAGTCGGGGCAATGTTGCTGGCCTTGGCAGCAATCCATATCCATGGTCATGCTAGCGGATGCAGATGGGTTCATGGTCGCCATCGGCTGATGCTCAGACACGGCTATAGACGCAGCAGCAGGCATCATGGCCTGTCCCAGCGTCATTATCAGTGTCAGTATCAGCAGCAAGCTTCTCATCATTATCCTTTTGGTCTGGCAAAGCACGCGATAGGTGCTTGCCTCAATAGACAGACATATTGGTTAAATAGTTTCCTCTTGTCCAAAATAAATTGTGCATTACCTCTTAGGTGTCGCTTGGATCACATTTATTGTTTCGAGAATTGGCTGTATGTTAATTATTCGATTGACTATGCTTGATTAAGCCTGTGCCATGCATTAGGTTTAGGAAAAGTGCATATATGGCGCCGACTTAAAATCCTACCGTCAATAGGCCTTGAGAGTTAGAGCTAAGTCTCATTTTGCACTTTTCAGGTCAGATTAATGAAAGAAAACTGGTTTATAATCAAATTTCAGAACAACGAATAGCTCAATATAGATATAAGAATTTTATTTTGGAGAAGAGTGATGAACTGGCGTGCAATCTTTAAACCCAGCGCAAAGTATTCCATCCTGTCGCTGCTGGTTGTCGGCATAGTGATAGGTGTTGTGGGTTACTTCGCTACCCAGCAGACGCTGCATGCAACCAGTACAGATGCGTTCTGTATGACCTGCCACAGCAACCACTCACTGAAAGATGAAGTGCTGGCTTCTGCCCACGGCGGCGGTCGTGCCGGTGTAACTGTTCAGTGTCAAGACTGTCACCTGCCTCACGGCCCGGTTGACTATCTGGTGAAAAAGATCATCGTTTCCAAGGATCTTTACGGTTTCCTGACTATCGATGGCTTCAATACTCAGGAATGGTTGGATGCCAACCGTAAAGAGCAGGCTGACAAAGCACTGCACTACTTCCGTGATAATGACTCAGCCAACTGTCAGCATTGTCATACTCGCATCTATGAAAACCAGCCTGAAACTATGAAGAAAATGGCTGTTAGAATGCACAGCATGAACTTCAAGAAAGATCCTGAAAGCAGAAAGACCTGTGTGGATTGCCACAAGGGTGTAGCGCATCCTTATCCCAAGGGCTAATCTTCTTTGAGCTGGAAAAACCGCTGCTTGCAGCGGTTTTTTTATGCCCTGATTTCAAAAAACATTGCAGCTTGTAAAAGTGCCAGCTGCCAATTACTGTGTCAGCCACTCTTTACACAAGAGAATGCCACGAGGACTGATTGCACCTTCCTTAGGCTCTGTTGCCCTATCGAGCTGATGCCGCCGCTGACTGGGCTCGTGGATAAAGTCGCTTGCAATTATGCCTCGTGTAATAAAAAGGGCCGCCGATTGGCGACCCTCAATTTGTCATTAACAGGCTGGATTAGAAAGGCAAGCTGAAGCCTATGCTGACAGTACGGCCCATGCCCTTGAAGTAACGATTGTCGTTAGCCATAGTCTGTGAGTAGTAACTGTAGTAGTCCTTATTCAGCAGATTCTGTAGCCCCAATGTCAAAGTGCCTTGGTAAAGCGGCATAGAGAAGGAGGCATCAACTGTGACATAGCCGTCAAACTCGGCGTACTCTTCACCATTGGCCTTCTTGAAGCTACGGTCCATATAGTAGTTGGCCTGAATGCGCCCACTCATCTCGGCATTGAACCTGTGTTCCCAGAACAGGTTGAGACGACTGGGTGCTATGTTGGCGCCGTCGAGATCTGTGTCTGTGCTGCCATCTTTATTGGAGTCATACTCACCTTGCTGCAGCGCTAGGTTTAGCCCCAGATCGTCGTCATTACCCAGGTAAGCCGTGACATTGGCTTCCAGTCCCTGGATCACGCTCTTTTCCCGTTTCACATTGTAGAAGCCGTCTTCATTCAGGGCCAAGCGGGCACCCAGTTTGGCCTCGGAGCGATACAGTGCCAGCTTGGCTGCCAACAACTCGCCTTGATAGTCCAAGCCTAGTTCATAGTTGTCTGTGACCACGGGCTCCAGCGTCAAGGAACCTTCCACGCTGGGGTTCTGGTCCGGGAAGCTGTTGCCGTCACGCAGAATTCGCCCTATGTCGGCCATACCAAAACCTTGGCTGTAACTGGTATAGAGGCGCAGCGCTGAGGTGAAGTTATAGCTGGCACCTATATTGAACAGGGTTTCATTGAAATCCGGTTCGCCACCGGCAACCTGTTTGTGGCCAGAGGCCCACAGAGTTTGGAAGTCATCGACCTTGAGTTTAGCATATTCATAACGAACGCCGCCGGAAAGGGTCAGTGCATCCACAGGTGATAAGCTCAACTGGGCATAGGGGGCGATATTGTCGTAACGGGTCTCGGGTACCCAGGAGCGTCCGGTCTGCACCAGATCCTGCTCTGTGGTATCGCTGAAAAGGTCTACACCATAGGCCAGATCCACGCCGCTGTCGGCCAGATTATTGGCGATCATAGACGCCTTGAGGCCCCACTTGTTGGACTTGTTGCGTGACTGGTCATAGAAGTACTGCTCGCCATTGGCGCCGGTATCACAGGTTGTCAGATTCGCTGCACCTTCGAAGGCCGGATCATAGAAGCTGCCGAAACAGCCACCGCCATAGACACCCTTGAAGTTCTGGTTGAACAGTTGCAGCTCCAACTGCTGCCCGGCGATGTTGCGATGCTTGTAGGTGAGGCTGCTGGTGGTGACCTTGTTGTTGGCTGCCTGCCAGGGTTGTTTCTGTTTCACCGCCGATGTTGGAGTATCTGTGGCGACATTGCCTTTGACCGGCATCCAATCACCATTGTTGTCCATATCGTAGTGGTTGACCATCAGCTCCAGTCGCGACTCGCTGAACTCATAGCCCAACTTGAGGAAGAAGTCCTTGCTCTGGCTGTCCATCGACTCGCCCTGGGTGGTGTCGACACCTATGACATCGTCGTTGGCATCATAGTAAACACCATTGCTGTGGTATCCCACTGAACCCAGCATATCCAGGTTGCCGCTTTGGCCGGAGAAGGCATAGTTGGCACCAAAACTCAGGCTATCGGACTCGAAGCTGGTGGGGGAGGACAGATCAAAACTTACCCGGCTTTCGTTGTCGCCGCTGGGTTTCTTGGTGATGTAGTTGATTATGCCCCCCTGAGCGCCAAGGCCGTGCATGGCATTGGCGCCATGGATGATTTCAATTCGTTCTATCATCATGGGATCTATGGTTTGACCCGAGCGACCACCACTGCGCAGAGGGTTTGACTGAGGCACGCCATCTATCATGATGAGGGGAGCTCGGCCGCGCAGGGTTTCACCGGTATTGGTCATTTTCTGGCGGCTGGGGGAGAAACTGGGGGCCAGGTTGCCCAAAATGGTCGATAAGTCCCGGGTGGTGGCCAACTGTTGTTTGAGTTGTTCCTGGTCTATGACTGTCACAGTATTGGGGATGGCACTGAGTGGTTTCTCCATCCGACTGGAAGTGATGACCATGGTTTCCATTTGGGGATCTTTGGCGTAAGCCACCTGGGCTGCCAGTCCGGAAAGTACTGACAGAGCGACGAGGGAGCGAGTGAATTTCATCATTATTCCTATGTTTGCCACCTTGGAAGACGGCTTATTGGTTTGCGGTTTCCGGCGCTCCCTGCCAACTTTGTAAATACAAATAATTGTCATTTATATAACGATTGTGAAGTATAAGTAGGCAGGTTTTCCCTGTCCATAGCTGTGATGAATTTTTGTAAAGAGTGTCAAGGTGCTAGACCTGAGCGAGTCAAACGCTTAATCGGGAATGAGATTAGCCGACTAATGGCTGGAATCTCACTCTCCGGCTATGAAACTTTCAGGCAGCCTGTGGTATGGTTGGCGCAACTGAATTTTGTCAATCCAACAGATCCTTACTATGCATAATATTGCTCAGATTATTGCCCAGGAGCTGAACGTTCGTGAGCAGCAGGTTGCTGCAACTATCAGCTTGCTGGATGAAGGCGCTACAGTGCCTTTTGTGGCCCGTTACCGTAAAGAGGTGACGGGGGGGCTGGATGATACCCAGCTGCGTAACCTGCACACTCGTCTCGGTTATCTGCGGGAGCTCAACGATCGGCGTCAGGTGATCCTCTCCTCGATAGAGGCCCAGGGAAAACTGACCGCCGAGCTGAAGCACGCCATCAATGAAGCCGACAGCAAGACCCGGCTCGAAGATCTGTATCTGCCCTATAAACCCAAGCGCCGTACCAAGGGCCAAATTGCCATTGAAGCCGGTATCGAGCCCTTGGCCGATGCCCTCTATGCTGCTGTCGGCAGCGCCTCCATGGATCCTGAACAGGCTGCCGAGGCCTATCTCAATCCGGAAGCCGGTTTTGCCGACGCCAAGGCGGTGTTGGATGGTGCCCGTTATATCCTGATGGAACGGATCGCCGAAGATGCCGAATTGCTGGCCAAGGTGCGTAACCACCTGCAACAGTCGGCTGTCATTGAAAGCCGCTTGATTGCAGGCAAGGAGAAGGAAGGCGCCAAGTTCCGCGACTATTTTGAGCACACTGAAAAACTCAGCTCAGTGCCTTCTCACCGGGCGTTGGCTATGCTGCGCGGCCGTAATGAAGGCGTGTTGAGTCTATCTATGAATGCCGACCCTGAGGCAGAAGCCAAAGCCGGTAGCTATTGTGAGGTGCTCATCGCCGAGCACTTGCGTCTCAAGCTGAGTGACAGCGCTTTGGATAACTGGCTGAAGACGGTTATCACAGCCACTTGGCGGATCAAAATCGCCCTGCAGATGGAAACCGAGTTTATCGCCAGAATGCGTGAAGCGGCGGAAACCGAGGCGATTAAAGTTTTCGCCCGTAACCTGGGCGACTTGCTGATGGCACCTCCTGCCGGAGCCAAGGCCACCATGGGACTGGATCCCGGGCTGCGCACCGGGGTTAAGGTGGCTGTGGTCAACGACACAGGCAAGCTGGTGGGCCATACCACTATCTTCCCTCATGCGCCGCAAAACCAGTGGGACAAGTCGATACGCACCCTGGCCAATCTGGTCAATATGCACAAGGTGGAGCTGATCGCCATAGGTAACGGCACGGCTTCCCGTGAAACCGACAAGCTGGCAGCTGAAGTGATTGCCATGGTCAAAGACAGCAATCCCGGCATCACCAAGGTGATGGTCAGCGAAGCCGGAGCCTCTGTTTATTCGGCCTCAGAGCTGGCGGCCAATGAGTTTCCTGATCTCGATGTTTCACTGCGCGGCGCCGTATCCATCGCCAGACGTTTGCAGGATCCGCTGGCGGAGCTGGTTAAGATTGAACCTAAGTCTATCGGTGTGGGCCAATATCAACACGATGTCAGCCAGAGCCAGCTGTCGGCTTCTTTGGAAGCCGTCGTTGAAGACTGTGTAAACGGCGTCGGTGTCGACGTGAACATGGCTTCCATGCCACTGCTGAGTCAGGTGGCCGGTCTTAACCGCACCTTGGCCAAAAACCTGGTGGAATACCGCGATGAGCACGGCCGCTTCAACGACCGTAAAGAGCTGCTCAAAGTACCACGCCTGGGACCCAAGGCCTTCGAACAGGCAGCCGGCTTCCTGCGGATCCGTGAAGGCAGCAACCCACTGGATGCATCGGCCGTTCACCCCGAGGCCTATTCACTGGTGGAAAATATTGCCAAGCTCAAGGGCCAACCGGTTGCCGAGCTGATAGGTAACAGTGAACTGTTGAGCAGTATCAATCCGGCCGAGTTCACCACGGATGAATTCGGCCTGCCGACAGTGACGGATATCCTCAAGGAGTTGGATAAGCCGGGTCGGGATCCCCGGGGCGAGTTCAAGACAGCCAAATTCAAAGATGGGGTTGAGGCGCTCAAGGACCTCAAGCCTGAGATGATCCTCGAGGGTGTGGTGACCAATGTCACCAACTTTGGCGCCTTTGTCGATATCGGCGTGCATCAGGATGGCCTGGTGCATATCTCTTCTCTGACCGACAAGTTTGTCAGCGATCCTCATACCGTGGTTAAGGCCGGTGATGTGGTCAAGGTGAAGGTCATGGAGGTGGACGTGGAGCGTAAGCGTATTGGGTTGTCGATGCGCCTGGACGAAAAGATTGAGCCCGGTAAGCCACAACAAAGAACCGGCAAGCCGCAGACCAAGGGCAATAAGCCTGGTCAGGGCAAACAACGTCCGGCCGCCAAGCCACAGCCAGTGAATGCCGCCATGGGTAATGCTTTTGCCGATGCCTTTGCCAAGTTGAAGAAAAACTGATCGACAAGTTGTTGAATATCTATTAACGGTCCGACAGTAGATGAATCCCTCGATAATTATCGGGGGATTTTTTTACACTCCATTTTCTGCAACCAACACTCGAGCCAATGCTGCTCTTTTCTATGAACCTTGAGCTCTGCCGCTTTTCCCGGTCTTTTGCGAACTGTTTCACCCTCTGGCGTTATCGGCAATTACAAACAAATGTTAATGAAACTTTATCGTAGCCTTTCTGTCATAATGACGCGGCAAATCGGCTCGGGCAAAGAGTTGGCGTGCGGTTAAACCTCAATTTTTATATCAACCACCGAGATACAAGAGTGGCAAGGATTTTAGGGCATGAAGTTTTCCCATCTTAAGTTTACGGGGCCGTTTCGCGGTGTACTGACTTTCAGTTTATTGGCTCTGTTATGCCTGATGTTGAGCCGAATTGGGCTGGGGCTTTGGCAATATGAACGGGTAACCGCCGTTGGTGGTTGGAGCCATATGTTGTTGCAGGGGCTGCGGGTCGATGTGGCCATGCTTTGTTGGCTCTGGGGCGTTGTGGCACTGGGTACTGCCTTGTTTGGCGGCGATCATTGGCTTGGGCGTTGCTGGTCTTGGATACAACGTCTATGGCTGACTCTCGGGCTTTGGTATTTGCTGTTTTTGGAGCTGTCCACACCCTCCTTTATTGAAGAGTACGGTGTCAGGCCTAACCGTCTTTACGTCGAATATCTTATTTACCCCAAAGAAGTGCTCTCCATGCTCTGGAGCGGCCGCAAACTGGAGCTGATCCTCTCCGTGGTCTTGTCCGGAGTCATCCTCTGGGGCGGCTGGAAACTCTCAGGTTACCTCGGTCGCAATTGTCGTTTCCCCAAGTGGTATTGGCGCCCAGTGCTCGGTGTGCTGATCATTGTCTTGTCACTGGCGGGGGCCAGATCCAGTCTCGGCCACAGGCCCTTGAACCCTGCCATGGTGGCCTTCGCCGATGATCCGCTCGTCAACTCGTTGGTGGTCAATTCCGGTTACTCTCTGGCCTTTGCCATCAGCCAAATGAATAACGAGGCCGACGCATCGCGGATCTATGGCGACATGGACAGAAAGGAGATCTATCAGATAATCCGCCAGGAGAGTGGCCGTGCGCCTGCTGACTTCATATCAGACAAATATCCCAGTCTGAGCCAAAACCAGGCCAGTTATCGCGGTAAACCCAAGAATATAGTCATCATATTGCAGGAGAGCCTGGGAGCTCGTTTCGTTGGCAGCCTGGGAGGCTTACCACTGACGCCCAATCTGGATGCCCTGGCCGATGAAGGCTGGTATTTCGAGAGCCTGTATGCCACGGGTACACGTTCGGTCCGCGGCATAGAGGCGGTGACCACAGGCTTTACCCCCACGCCGGCGCGCTCTGTGGTGAAACTCGGCAAGAGCCAGAGCGGCTTCTTCAGCCTGGCGGAATTACTGCAGGCTAAAGGGTATTCCACCTCTTTTATCTACGGTGGTGAAAGCCACTTTGACAATATGCGCAGCTTCTTCCTCGGTAATGGTTTCAGCACTATCGTCGACCAGAAAGATTATCGTAAACCTGCCTTTGTCGGCTCCTGGGGCGCTTCGGATGAAGATTTAATGCGCAAGGCCGATTCAGAGTTCAAGCGGCTCCATGCCGAGGGCAAGCCTTTCTTTAGCCTGGTGTTCAGCTCCAGCAATCATGATCCCTTTGAATTCCCTGATGGCCGTATCGAGCTGTATGAACAACCGAAACAGACCCGCAACAATGCTGCCAAATATGCCGATTACGCCATAGGTGAATTTTTCCGCCTGGCCAAAGAGGCTGACTATTGGCGTGATACCCTGTTCCTGGTGGTGGCCGATCATGACAGCCGGGTTTCCGGGGCCTCCTTGGTGCCTGTGCCCAGATTCAGGATCCCGGGCTTGTTGCTGGGTGATGGGATAACGTCCAAACGGGACTTGCGGGTAGTGAGTCAGATAGATCTGCCGCCAACTCTGTTGTCTTTAGCCGGCATAGATGCCACTTACCCCATGTTGGGGCGAGACCTGTCAAAGGTGCCCGATAGTTGGCCGGGCAGGGCCTTGATGCAGTACGACAAGAACTTTGCCTATATGCAGGGCAATAAGGTCACCATATTGCAGCCGGAGAAGGCGCCTGCGACCTTTGATTACGACCCTGTTAAGGAACAACTGCATACAGCACCGCTCGCAGAACCTATGGCTCGCAAGGCTCTTGGGTTAGCGCTTTGGGGTAGCATGGCGTATCAGGAAGGTTTATATAAGCTGCCGCCAAAGACGGATCAAACCAACGCTGAAATGCCGGCATCGGGCAGGGGCTCAGTACGCTGATGGTAGAAGGTGTCGATTCTCTGTCCCAGCTCACGATAAAACTGCGGTGCTTCATTCGGCATGGGATGGCGTTCGGTACTTGATTCGATGGCGGGCTTGGGAAAAGCCGCGGCTTCTAGCAGACGGTTACGGATATCGCGGCGATCCAGGGCC
Organism: Shewanella sp. 38A_GOM-205m; assembly: GCF_000518445.1. NCBI lineage: Bacteria > Pseudomonadati > Pseudomonadota > Gammaproteobacteria > Alteromonadales > Shewanellaceae > Shewanella > Shewanella sp. 38A_GOM-205m. The sequence continues at coordinate 25,016 of NZ_JADP01000026.1, forward strand.
GGCTTGCTGACCAGATTCAGCTGCAGTGGCTTACTGCCTTGGCGCTGCTGTTGTTCCTGTTGCTGCTGTTGTTGACCGGATTGCTGTTGGCGCTCCTGGACTCTGTCGGCCAGTCTGGCCTGTTGCTGCGCCGAGTCTGCAGTGCGTTCGTGCTGCGGGTTGAAGGCCCTTTCTTCATGGCCTTTACTGGGTTGCTGCGGCGGAATGACCGGCGGTCTTTGCTGACTCTCTACCCGAGCGGCATCGGTCGCGGGATTACTGGTCGCGATCGGTACCTGTGGATAGTGTGAGACGAGCTGCATAGGGTCATTCCTTACATTGCTGTCCAAATAATAGTCAATCAGGGCAAGGAATTAAAGTCTTTCTCTGTTAGCCAGCTATTTAGCCCCTGAATAAACTCCTGAGGATGGGAAATAAAGGGGGCGTGTGATGCCTTGGCCAGCAGTAAATCTGTGGTTGATGCGTTACCCGGCAATAGGTTAGCGACTCTTCTGGGCACCAGCCCATCCAATCTTCCCCAAACCCTGAGCCAGGGAAGGGCGAGCCGTTCCAGTCCGGGGCGCAGATCCACCTTGGCCAACATCTCCAAACCCTGCGCAAGAGCCTGTTCATTGGCTAGCGGCCGCGCCAGAACCAGCTCGCGAATGGTGCGAATATCGTCGCGGGCGCTATCACTGCCCATGGCTTGGATTGCCAGAAACCTTTCTATGGTTCGCTGCAGATCCTGTTGCAGTTGCTCGGCAAACTGAGTCAGCACATTAGGTGTTATTCCAGGCCATTGGTTATCGCTCCTGGCCATAAAGCAAGGAGAGGAGGCGACAGTGATAAGCCCGGCAACTCGTTCTGGAAAGCGCTGAGCTACTCGGGTGGCAACCAGGCCACCAAGCGACCAACCCAACCATACTGCCTGCTCTGGCAGAGCTGCCACCAGAGCGTCCACCCAGTCGTCAAGTTCACCGTCAATGGCCTGGCTAAAACCAAATCCCGGCAGGTCGACACTGTGGACTCTATACTGAGACAAGCCAGACAGCAGGGGATGAAAAACGGCACTGTTGACGCCCCAACCGTGGAGCAAGATCAGATCCCGTCCCTGTCCCTGGCTTTCGATATGCAGACTCACTGAAACACCTCATGGAAGACTTGTTATGTGGAGCCCTCTATTGGCAGGATGCCGGGCCCTATTGGCCGCCAGTTTACCCAACCGTTGCCTACTGTGTCACCAGCAGATCCCGTCAGCCAGTCAGGGTTTGTGTGCCTGCTGTCTTGCGGCCACCTGCTACCGACAACCTATTTGCCTCGGCTGTGGCCGGGAGTTGACCGTCATTGCACGCTTTTGTGGTTCCTGCATGAAACACAGTCCTATCCCTGTGGTGGCCCCGGCCAGCTATCACTCGGCATTGGGGCCGCTTGTCGGCCGAGTCAAATACCAGCAGGATTTCGCCCCTCTACCCGCACTGGTTAGGGCCTTGTCTTGCAGGGTAAAGGCATTGACGGCAGCCGGACTTATCTGTTGGCCACAGGCCTTGGTGCCTGTTCCTTTGCATCCGACGAGGCTGCAACAGCGGGGCTTCAATCAGGCCTGGGTGATTGCATCTATGCTGAGCCAAGAGTTGGCGCTGCCGCTGGAGGATTCTTTGTTGCTGCGGATAGCGGATACTGCGCCACAGGCCGGTCTCAGTGGCAAGGCCCGCAGGCGTAATCTGGCCAAGGCGTTTGCCGTGAGCGGGGCACCAAAATGGCAACGATTGGTGTTGGTGGATGACGTGGTGACGACAGGCACCACTATCCGGGAAGCCGCCAAAGCTTTGGCTCCCTGGTCGCCGGATGTTCAGGTTTGGTGTTTGGCCAGAGCCGAAGCGCCCGGATTGAACCATAGCTCCTGAGCGGTTAAAGGCGGTAAGTATGGTGCCAACTAAAGATCAAGATCCGGCTTGGAATTGTGGAAGATAAAATCGAGATCCCGACAACAAAAAACTCAGCTCTATCGCTTTCGGGACTACAAAGCGCATGACAGTCGGAGTATGATAGCTCTAATTCTTACTAATTTACTCAGGTTTACCCTGACGGAGCAGGTTGTCATGATTACCATTTCCGAAGCAGCTCAGGCGCACTTTGTTAAACTCCTGGATGGTCAGCCGGAAGGCACTCATATTCGGGTCTTTGTTATCAGCCCTGGGACTCCTCAGGCCGAATGTGGCGTTTCATATTGCCCACCGGATGCGGTTGAAGCCGACGATATCGAGCTGGAATTCAATGGTTTCAAGGCCATGGTTGATGAAAAGAGCGCTCCTTTCCTGGAAGAAGCCAGCATTGATTTGGTGGCCGATCAGTTAGGTTCACAACTGACCCTGAAAGCGCCCAATGCCAAGATGCGTAAAGTGTCTGACGATGCTCCGCTGACCGAACGCTTGGAGTATATGATCCAGGCCGAGATCAACCCCCAGCTGGCTAGCCACGGCGGTCACATCATGCTGGTGGAGATCACAGATGACGGCGTGGCGGTACTGCAGTTCGGCGGTGGTTGTAACGGTTGCTCCATGGTCGATGTGACCCTGAAAGACGGCATCGAGACTCAGTTGCTGGAGCGTTTCCCCGGCGAATTGACCGGTGTTCGTGATGTAACAGATCACCAGCATGGCGACCATTCTTACCAGTAATACTGGTACAGGTTCCAAAGAAAAGGACAGTTCAACACTGTCCTTTTTTATTGCCATCAGGCAGGAATAAATTGCCGCCGACGCCAGAGGAAGTGCAGCCCCAGGCTCAGGCTACGCGCCAGCATAAAGGCGCTCATGGCGGCCCATAGAGCATGGTTACCCAAGGGTTGCAACATGAACCAGACCGGGAAAAATACTGCCAAACTGGCGAAAATCATGCTGTTACGCATCACTTTACCCTTGGTGGCACCAATATAGACACCGTCAAATAGATAGGAAGCAAATGCCAGCAGCGGCAGGGCGATAAGCCATGGCAGGTAGATCAAGGCGACCTGACGCACCTCGGGAATATTGGTCAGCATGCCGATGAGCTGCTCACCGAAAATCCAGAAACAGCCGCTGAACCCCAGCGCTATTATGGCCGACCAACTAAAGGCCAGGGAAACCGCCTGTTTGAGCGCGTCCAGGTGTTTTTGACCCGTGGTGCGGCCCACTTCGGCCTCGGCATAGTAGGCGATGCCATCCAGGGCGTAGGAGATCAGCAGCAACATATTCAATAACACGGCATTGGCCGCGACAGTTTCATCGCCGAGCCCGGCACCCTTGAAGGTCATAAAGGCGAAGGTGGCCTGCAAACACAAGCTGCGGATAAAGATATCCAGGTTCAGGCTCAAGAGGCGACCAAAGTCACGGGGATGTAACTGCCCGAGCAGCTCGGCAATAGGCGGCACATTGAACTGTTTTAACTGGCGCAACACCATGGTGCAGGCTACGGCGCAAGCGGTCATATCGGCGATGACGGATGCCAGGGCCGCGCCTTCTACGCCCCAACCCAAACCTATAACAAACAGCAGATCCAGAGCTATATTGGCACAGTTGGCGATGATCAACTGCCACATGGCGGCCTTGGGTTGCTGACGGCCGAGCAACCAGCCAAGCAGAGCCAGGTTCAGCAATGCAAACGGGGCCGACCAGATACGAATGGAAAAGTAGCTTGCGGCGTAGTGGCTGACCTGCTCACTGGCATCGGAGAAACTGGCGGCCAGGCTGAGTATCGGCCCTTGCAACAGCAGAGCCATCAAGCCGAGGAAAAGTGCCAGTGCGCCGGCCTGCATCAACAGCTGCAGTTGCCGAGGCTTGTCATCGGCGCCATAGGCTTGGGCAACCATGCCCGTGGTGGCCATACGCAGAAACCCCAGCAACCAGAACAGCAGTGTTATAATGGTCGAACCAACGGCGACGCCCCCGAGATAATAGGCGTCACTCAAGTGCCCTATGACAGCCGTATCCACCAGACCCAGTAGCGGCACAGTTATGTTGGACAGTATCATTGGAAGCGCCAGCGCAAACAGCTGACGATTTTTTTGCCTGTCGAACAGGCCAATGCTGGTGGTCATAATTTCTCAGAGGTTAATGATGTTGAAAAAGCTGTGCTTTTTGCTCTGCAGTTGTCTTGGGCTAATAAGTTCACCCGTCCTGGCGGCAGTCATTCTACAGTATCACCATGTTTCTGACAGCTCGCCGGCCAGTACCAGTGTGACTCCGGCCCAGTTTCGGGAGCAGATGCAGTATCTGGCGGATCATGATTTCAATGTGGTGCCGCTGACCCAAGTAATAGAGGCGATTCGTCAGTCCAAAACGTTGGCACCGAGAACGGTTGCCATCACCTTCGATGACGGTTACCTCAGCATTGCCGAGGCTGCTCACCCAATACTGAAAGAGTTTGGCTTTCCCTACACACTGTTTGTGGCGATAGAACCGATAGAAAAGGGTTACCGTGAGATGATGAGCTGGGAGCAGCTCAGAACACTGGTGGCAGAAGGCGCCGAGATTGCCAACCACAGTTGGGGGCATGAGCATCTGATCCGCCGCAATGCCACCGAAACCGAGGAGCAGTGGCTGGCGCGAATCGAAGCCAACCTGCTTGAGACCGAGGCCCGAATTGCCAAAGAAACCGGCGACAACCTGAAGATACTCGCCTATCCCTACGGCGAATATAACAGCCAGTTGGAGGCCTTGTTGCAGCGTCTTGGATTTGTTGGCTTGGGGCAGCAGTCCGGTGCGGCAGGCCCTCACTCTGCTTTGACCTCTTTGCCGCGTTTCCCCGTAGCCGGTGCCTATGCCGATATGAATGCTCTCAAGGTGAAACTGCATAGCCTGAATATGCCGGTGCAGGCCATCTCCCCCAGTAACCCTGAGTTACCCATGGGTCAGTGGCGGCCCGAACTTGAGGTGACTCTGGACATGAGCGATATCAATCAGTCGCAGCTCATGTGTTATGTACAGGGGCAGGGCGCCAAGAAACCTCAATGGTTGTCGGCGAATCGTTTCCGTATTCAGGCTGAACTGGACTTGCCTCCGGGGCGATCCAGATACAACTGTACCGCCCCCAGCAAACGTCACGGCAGCTATTATTGGTTTTCCCAGGCATGGGTTAGGCCAAAGGATGACGGCAGCTGGGTCAAGGAGTAGTCAGTAATTTCAACAGCCTGGCCGGGATATTCGCCAGTGGCAACTGCTCGTTGCAGGCATTGAGTGCCACTGCCGAGCCAGGCATACCCCAAACCACGGAACTGGCCTCATCCTGGGCTATGGTGTGGGCTCCCGTCTGATGCATTTTCAGCAGGCCGGCCGCACCGTCTTTACCCATGCCCGTGAGTATCACCCCTATCGCCGACTTAGCGGCAATCTCGGCAATGCTGTTGAACAGCACATCCACCGAGGGCTTATGGCGGTTGACGGTTTCCGTGTCCAGCAGCTTGGTGTAGATATGAGCGCCGCGGCGCTCGAGTACCAAGTGGGCATGGCCCGGTGCCAGATAGGCAACGCCCTGACTCAATCTTTCCCCGCCCTGAGCCTCTATCACTTCCATTCTGGCGTGTTGGTTGAGGCGGCGGGCAAATGAAGCGCTGAAGGCCGCGGGAATATGCTGGGCTATGACTATGGGGGGGGTATTGGCCGGCAGCGGTGCCACTACCCGTTGAATGGCCTCAGTACCGCCGGTGGAAGCGCCTATGGCTATAATACGGTTTTTGAGTTTGGCATCACCGCTCAGTGGTGCAGTGCTGCCTTGTTGAGGGGCGACATGGCTGGCGGCAGCCAGATGCACCTTATCGATCAGCTCTTGCTGATAGTCCAGAAGCCTATTGGTCAAGTCCTGTTTAGGCTTGGCGATAAAGTCGACCGCCCCGAGGGATAAGGCCTCCAGGGTTACGTCGGCGCCGCGCTCGGTCAAGGACGACACCATCACTACAGGCATGGGCCTTAGGCGCATCAAGTTGCGCAGAAAGGCCAGGCCATCCATCTTGGGCATTTCCACATCCAGGGTCAGTACATCAGGCTGCAGCGCCTTAATCATCTCTCTGGCTTCGTAGGGGTCCTCGGCGCAGCCGACGACATCTATGTCTTGGGCCTGGCTGAGCATATGACTCAGCAACTGGCGTACCAGTGCCGAGTCGTCAACAATCAGAACTTTTACCATGATCAGTATGGCTCCTTGCTTCCTGAGACATGGGACAGCCGCGGCAGAGTCGAATCCTGATGCCGTAGGCGATAAGTGGTTTGAGCGACGGTTTCAAACTCACGGGAGATATTGGTCAGGCTTTCCGAATGGCCAATAAATAACACACCATCATCGGCCAGGAGTTTTCTGAAACCGGCCACTATCTTCTGCTTGGTGCTCTGGTCGAAATAGATCAGCACATTACGGCAGAAGATGGCATCGAATGGGCCCTGCATCGGCCAGGGCTCCAGTAAGTTGAGCTGCTTGAAGAAGAGTAATTTTTTGATCTGGTTGCTAATACTAAACTCTTCAGCTGCGCCTTGCAGATAGTGGTGCCACCTTTCAGGGATGGCCTCCATTCCGGCCAGGGGATAAACTCCGGCTTCGGCTCTGGCCAACACATTGGTATCGAGATCGGTTGCCAATATTTTCAGGTCCCAACCCGAGGCGGCGGGAAAGTGCTCTGCCAAGGTCATGGCTATGCTGTAGGGCTCTTCACCGCTGGAACAGGCTGCCGACCAAACTCTCAGCCTGCGTTGCTTGCGCTGCTGCCAATAGGGCACCAGCTCGGTTTCCAGAAAGTTGAAGTGGTGCCGCTCACGGAAAAAGGAGGTCAGATTGGTGGTCAACGCGTTGATAAATGGCGCCAGTTCCAGAGGGTCGCTTTGCAGCTTGAGGCAGTATTCCCCGAAGTTGGCCAGCCGCAACAATCGCAGTCGGCGGCTGAGCCTGGAATACACCATATGGCGCTTGCGCTCGGGTAACACTATCCCTGTGTGTTGGTAGGCCAGCTCGCGGATAATGCCGAAATCCGCGGCTGTCATCGGGAATGCCTTCTCTTCATCGAAGCTCAATCAGTATCTCCTAGAACTCGCTCCACTCTTCTGAACTGACACGGATCTTGGGGGACTTATCCCCGGCGATCAGGGTCAGGGGCTTGCCGGCGCCCTTTTCCAGATTGGCGGTATTGAAGAAGCCCAATTGACGCTTCATGCTTCTGGCCTGTTCGGCCATGGCATCTCCTGCTGCCGAGACCTGTTCCACCAAAGCGGCGTTTTGCTGAGTCATTTCATCCATCTGCGACACAGCTTTATTGACCTCCTGGATCCCAACCGACTGCTGCTCGGCGGCTATGCTGATCTGGTTGATCATGCCGGCTACCTTGGACACGGCTTGCACTATTTCCTGCAGGGTTTCACCGGATTGATTGACTAACTGGGTGCCATCCGTGACCTTGTTGACGCTGTCGCGGATCAGCTCCTTGATCTCTTTGGCGGCACCGGCGCTGCGCTGTGCCAGGTTACGTACCTCTCCGGCCACTACAGCAAAACCACGGCCCTGTTCTCCGGCTCTGGCAGCCTCGACCGCAGCATTCAGCGCCAGCAGGTTGGTCTGGAAGGCGATTTCATCTATCACGCTGATGATGTCGGCAATGCGTTTGCTCGAGGTGTTGATCTCCTCCATGGCGCTGACTGCCTGTTTGACTACCTTGCCACCTTCGCCAGCCTTCTCGCTGGCCTCCTGAGCTAAGTTGTTGGCCAGAGTGGCATTTTCGGCGCTTTGCTTCACAGTAGCTGTCATCTCCTCCATGCTGGAGGCGGTTTGCTCCAGGGAGGCGGCCTGCTCTTCGGTACGCTGGCTAAGGTCGGCGTTGCCCTGAGCTATCTCTTCGGCTCCTGAGGTGACGGTATTGGCCGAGTCATTGATGCCCCCAATCACTTCGGTCAACTTACTGATGGTGGCATTGGCATCTTGCTGCAGCTTGGCAAACTGACCCTGATATTCGCCGTCGAGCTTACGATCCAGTTGCCCCTTGGCCAGGCCATCGAAGATATCGGCGATTTTGGAGATGACATTGTCGGCGATGCCGACCAAGCGGTTGAGGCCGTTGGAGAGATTAAGGAAGAAGCCCTCCTTGTTGTGAATATCCAGGCGGCGGCTCAGGTCGCCGTCGTTGGCCGCCGTGATAATGGCGTCAATCTCCTGCTCTATAGCTACTTCATTGGTACGGTCGGCCCACTCAACCACAGTGCCAATTCGTCCCTGTTCCGGGTCCAGTATCGGGTTGGCAATGATTCTGAAGGTACGGCCGCCAACTTGCAGCTGGCTGTCGTAGGTCTCGGTCAATCCGGCGAGAATATTGCGCTGGTGGCTGGGGACCTTGTGGAAACCATCGATATTTTGTCCCAGCAGTTTGCTGGCATTGAACTTGGGCAGGTCGCGGAGAATATCTTTCTCGGCTGCCTGAAACATCTGCTGCACAGCTTGGTTGAGGTAGATGATATTGCCGTCGTTATCCGCCACCATGGTATTTGAACTGACATTATCCAATGCCTGACGAATGCGGGCATTTTCGGCCGCCAGCTGTTTTTCCTGCTGCTCTCTGGCCAGGCTGGCGGTGATATCCTGCCACTCCACTACTGTGCCGGTACGCTTGCCCTGCTCAAATACCGGGGTGGCAATCAGGTTGAATGTCAGCCCGGCTACCTTGATGCGGGTGTTATAGCTGTCGGTGAGCTGGTCCAGCAATTGTCGTTGATGCTCAGGATGGCGATGGAAGATATCGATATTGCTGCCAATCAGCTTGCTCATGTTGAAGGCCTGCAACTCCTGTTGCAGCTTTTGCTCATTGCCTGCCAGCATTTCATTCAGTGAATCGTTCAGGTAGATGATGTTGTAGTCGGTATCGGCGACCATCACATTGGCCTGGCAGACATTGAGAGCCTGCTTGATGCGGGTGTTCTCTGTAGCGCTTTGCAGCTCCAATTGTTGTTTGCTAAGGGCTTCGGTGAGATCCTGCCATTCGACCACAGTGGCAATACGCTGCTTGTTTTCGTCGAATACCGGCGAAGCTATCAGGCTGAAGGTGCGACGACCTACCTTGATCTGAGTCGAGTAAACCTGCTCCAAGCCGGCGATCAATTTCCTTTGATGCTCAGGGTTGCGGTGGAAAACATCCATATTGGCACCTTGCAGCTTGTCGGCCTGGAATTTGGGCAATACCTCTTGAATGTCGGCCTCGGCGTCCCGCATGGTTTGTTGCAGCGAGTGGTTGAAGTATAGAATGTCACCGGCTGGATTGGCCACCATCACATTGGCCTGGCAGATATCCAGAGCCTTGAGAATGGCTTGCTGCTGTTGCTGGCTCTGACGCCAACGGCTGAGCTCGTCCAGCAGTGGCTTCCAGCCCGGCAGATCAAGCTCGGCAAACTGCTGCGTGCCGTCTTTCAGCAACCGCTGCAGTTGGTTGATGGCGCTATCCAGGGTGCCTTTGTGCTTGAGTGAGTGCAATAGCCCAAGCAGTATGCAAACCAGGGTGACGCCCTGCAGAATAATAATGATATTGGGATCCTGGCCTAGCAGCATGAGCGCCATCACGGCGATGCCCGTGATTAAGCCAAGCAGATTCCAGGGATTACTGTTGATTATGTTGGCATTGGCGGCATCCATTCTTCTTTCCTCGATGTCTTAAAGGTTGGCAGCCTGAGGCTGTTCCAAGTCCAGTTGCTGCAGCAAACTGGAAAGTTGTGATGCATCCGGCAGCACTTCATTACCGAGTAACATATTGATATTCAATAGTATGACCATCTTATCGGCCACACAGGTGAGCCCATGGATGAAACGCATGTCCGTGTCCTGGCCAAAATCGGGCGCACTGCGGATCTCGCTCTGGGTGATACTGAAAACATCGGAAACGGCATCCACCACTATGCCCATCACCTTGTGCTGTTTATCCAGGCGCACTTTCAGCACTATCACTACTGTGGTTGGGCCATATGCCAGGGTCTTGATACCGAACCTTTGGCGCAGATCTATGATGGGGACTATGGTGCCGCGCAGATTGATCACCCCTTTGACATGGGGCGGTGCATTGGGAATAACCGTGGTTGCTTCCCAGCCACGGATCTCCTGCACCGAGAGAATATCGACGCCATATTCCTCATCGGCCATCATAAAGGTGAGGTATTGCTGTGATTGATCTTCCGCAGCTGCCGATGTTGCAGGGTTGGATTCTGTCATTGCGCTTCCCTTCTAGGCTGCATGTTCCTGAGTTTGATTGAGGCCAGACATGGTCACGAGTCCGGGAATATCCACTATCAGCGCCACCCGGCCGTCACCGAGAATGGTGGCTCCGGACACTCCGGGCACTTTGGCGTAGTTGTCTTCCAGACTCTTGATCACCACTTGTTGCTGCGCCAGCAACTCATCGACCAGCAGGCCGACTTTTTGGTTGTTGTTGTCCACCACCATCACCAGCCCCTCTTTGACCTCTTTGGCCTGAGCCTGGTGATTGAACTCCTGATAAACGCGGATGACCGGCAGGTACTCGTCTCGCAGGCGGATCACTTCGTGCTCTTCAGACAGCTTGTTGACCTTACTGCTTTCCACTTGCAACGACTCATAGATGGAGACCAGCGGCACCACATAAGTATGCTCGCCGACCCTCACCAACTGGCCGTCGAGAATGGCCAGGGTCAAAGGCAAGCGAATGGTAAAACGGCTACCCTTGCCGGGTGTCGAGGCCAGCTCTACACTGCCGCTGAGTGCTTGAATGTTGCGTCTGACCACATCCATACCCACGCCCCGGCCAGAGAGGTCGGAGACGCTGTCGGCGGTAGAAAAGCCGGGTTTAAAGATGAGTTGCTGAATCGCCTCTGTGCTGAGTTCCTCTTCGGCGCCGATCAAGCCTTTATCTCTGGCCTTGGCGAGAATTCTGCCGGTATCCAATCCGGCACCGTCATCGGTTATTTCTATGACAATATTGCCGCCTTGATGGAAGGCGTTGAGGGTGATCCTGCCGGTTTCCGGTTTACCCTTGGCACTGCGCACAGCAGGGGATTCAATGCCGTGATCCAAAGAGTTACGTACCAGATGCACCATGGGGTCGACAATTTTCTCCATCACTGTCTTGTCCAGCTCTGTCTCCTCACCTTTGAGGATCAGCTCAACCTTCTTGCCCAGCTGCTGACCTATATCGCGTACCAATCGGGGAAAACGGTTGAAGGCGAAGCTGATAGGCAGCATGCGGATCTGCATCACGCTTTCCTGCAGATCCCGAGTGTGATTGGCCAATTGCTCCAGCCCCTGCTGCAGTGACAGCAGAGCGTTATCGTCAATGCGTTCCTGTTGGCCTATCTGCCCCAGCATAGCCTGGGTGATCACCAGCTCACCCACCATATTGATCAGCATGTCTATCTTGTCGGTGCTGACCCGGATAGAACTGGTTTCCGCCGTTTTGGCAACAGCCTTGCCGGACTCCACTTTGGCTGTGGTGGCTGCGACCTGTGTCTCTTGGGAGGCTGGGGCAGAAGTCGAGATAGGGGCTTGTTCCTGCGGAGAAACACCTTCGACAAGCTGTGCCTTGGCGGGTAACTGCTGATAATGGATTTCACAGTCGTCCTCGACCCACTCAAACACCTCTTTTATCCGCTCAAGTGGCGCCTCTGTGTCGAGTTGCAGCTGCCAATACAGACGGCAGGATTCGGGGTCCAGGTCTTCAAACTCAGGCAGTTCCTGCGCTGGCAGGCTGACCTTTAGTTCACCCAGCTCGGCGAGTTCGTTGAACATCAAAATGGGGTCGTTGCCGCATCTGAGAATGTCGGCGCCTGCATGGAAATCTATCTGCCAGCTGAGCCCAATATCTTTGGTTTCAGAATCTTTGGTTTCTGATACTTTGGCTGCTGACTTTTCATTGCTTTGGCTGGCGTTATCCGGCGCATCTTCGACCCCGGTAACTGCGGACAGCTCCTGATTGAAGCGGTTTTCCAGCTCTTGTTGCTGGGGCGATTCAAAGCTTTGACCTGCCATCAAGGCCTGCAGCATGTTGCGCAGCAGATCCACCGACAAGAGCAACATATCCTGATGATTGGCGGTCATTTCCCGGCGGCCATCACGGATTTCATCCAACAGGGTTTCCAGCAAGTGGGTGAATCCGGCGACCTGGTTGAAACCAAAAGTGGCACTGCCTCCCTTAATCGAATGGGCGGCACGAAAAATGGTATTTATAGTTTCCGGATCCGGTTGCTGCACGTTCAGTTTCAGCAGCTCAGATTCCATGACCTCCAGGCCTTCGAGGCTTTCTTCAAAGAACACCTGGGTGAATTGGCTCAGATCTATGTCCATATATCCGCTCCTTGCCGGAGGCTAACCCAATACTTTGCGAACCGTGGCCAACAGCTGATCCGGGTTGAAGGGTTTGACTATCCAACCGGTGGCTCCGGCCGCTCGTCCCTGTTGCTTCTTGTCTGTGGTCGACTCTGTGGTCAGCATCAACATGGGCACAAACTTGTAGTTGGGCAGCTCGCGCAAGTTACGTATCAGCTCGATACCATCCATAATTGGCATGTTGACGTCCGATATCACCAGGTCAAACTCTCTGCCTTGGGCTACTTTCAACGCTTCCTCGCCATTGTTGGCTTCGGTCACGTCGAAACCTGCTGTCTTGAGAGTAAAGCTCACCATTTGCCGCATGGAGGCTGAATCATCAACTGCGAGGATTGTCTTCATTGAGCGTTTCCTTTTCAAAATCCGAATCGAGTGTCGGGATCCTGATACCCAGGCGCGTCAGTTGAGCGATAAAGGTGGGTTGAGCCTGTTGCCATGACAGTTTCAACCCTCGCTTGTCGCAACTCAGAGCAAACAGGTAAAGCAACTGGGCGCCGGCAGTATCCACCTTGTGCAACTCACCGGCATCCAGGATCAATTCATCGACCCGATGCAAGAGCTCCAATAGTTTTTGGTAGAGTGGCTGAATATTGCGAATGCTTATTTCTGAACCCAGTGCCAGTGTGTCGATGGACATAGTGCTTCCTTGTTTTCCCAACACACAAAAGATAGTCGGCAAATTTCACTTCTGCCTCTTTTCAAAAGAAAAAATGGTATATGAATGTCTAGGCTCTTTAGGGGGTTAGTGAGGCCCTTGATACTGAGTAACCAGAGTGCGAAAGTCGGCCAGCAGTTCATCGTTGCGGATTTGCGGCAGTTGTCCGGGTGTCTGTGAACTGGGCTTGATGGTGGCGTAGCGGCGGCCGTCGGGCGAGATCAGGATCAAAGAGGCGCTGTGATCCACTTGGTAGTCAGGGCCATCGCCGACCAGTGAATACACCAGGCCCAGATCGCGGCTGAAGGGCAGTAATGCCGGGTGCTCGGCACGCAAACCTATGAACTCGGGATTAAAGAAGGCCAGGTAATCCTTGAGTTTGCTTTGGCTGTCACGCTCAGGGTCGACACTGAGCAGTATCACCTGTATTGGTGCCACTTGTGCCAGTTTCGGGTAGACGGCACTGAGTTTGCCAAGGGTGGTGGGACATACGTCCGGGCAGGAGGTGTAACCGGCGAAAATTAGACTCCATTTCTGTTTTAGCTTGTCATTATCGAATTGATGACCGTTTTGGTCCTGCAACTCAAAAGGTTGCAGTGGCCTTGGGGTTTCATATTGAAAGCTGGTTTGCAGTGCCTGCGGCGGCTGAGACGAAGGTCGGTGAAACAGCTGCACACTGGCCAAACCGCCAAGACCTATGAGCAAAATACCCGCCACCAAGATGCGTTTCTTCATGATTCAACTCCAGAGGTAATGATCCACCAGCAGGGCAATAAACAGCAACATCAGCTGATAGATAGAGAAACGGAACACGGCCATCGCCAGCCCGGGGCGGTCGGCAAACTTGAGTTGCCAGGCCTTGTAGATAAACAGGCAACTGAGAATGGTGGAAGCCAGCAGATAGACGGGGCCACTCAAGCCAACCAAAACCGGCAATAAGCAGGCGATGGCCAGTAGTAGGGTGTAGAGCAGAATACAGGTCTTGGTAAATTCCACCCCGTGAGTCACAGGCAGCATAGGGATATCCACCTTGGCATACTCTTTTTGACGGTGAATGGCCAAGGCCCAGAAATGAGGTGGAGTCCAGGTGAAAATAATGATCACCAACAGCCAGGCGTGGCCGTGAAAGTCATTGGTTACCGCCGTCCAACCCAGCAGTGGCGGCATGGCGCCGGCAAGGCCACCTATCACGATATTTTGGGGGGTTGCCCGCTTTAAATAGGCGGTATAGATAAGGGCGTAGCCAATCAGGCTGGCACAGGTCAACCAAGCGGTGAGTGGATTCACCAGCCAATAGAGTAGGGTAAAGCCCGCCAATCCAAGCAAGACGGCAAAGCTCAAGGCCCGGCTCACACTCACTCGTCCCTTGGGTAAGGGGCGGTTATAAGTGCGGGCCATCAGGCCATCGATGCGTCGATCGATAAGGTGATTCAAGGCGGCCGCCGAGCCCGCCATCATGGCAATTCCCATTAACCCGGCAAGCAAGGGCTGTAGGGGGACGGCACCGGGCAACGCCAGGCACATGCCCACCAGGACGGTGAGCAGCATCAGCGCCACCACCTTGGGCTTGGTCATTTCCAGGTAATCGCGCCAGGAGATCTCTGTGCGGGTCGCGTCCTGGGCTATGGAGAGTAGTTTGGCCATAAACAGTCCCTCTTCAGGCTTTACGCCAAAGCGCATAGTTGATGAATACCAAAGTCAGCAGCAGCAGGGCTGCACCGCCGTTATGGGCAACCGCCACCGGCAGCGGCAGATGCAGCAATACGTTGGCCAGGCCCAATGACAGCTGTAATCCCAGCACCAAGGTGAGTACCAGAGCCGAGCGTTTCAGCATGCTCGAGTCGGCTCTGCGCCAGAGCATGAATGCCAGGGTGAGTACCACTATCGCGGTCAGCAGGGCACCTATTCGGTGGGCAATATGTATGGTCATCCGGGTGTGGTAATCCAATACGCCGAACTCAAAGCTGGGATGCTGCCCCTGAAAAGGAGAGAAGGCATCTGCCAGACGTAGGTTGTTGCTCCAGTCACCTTCGCAGATAGGCAACTCTGTGCAGGCCAGGGCGGCGTAGTTGGAGGAGGTCCAGCCGCCAAGCATAATTTGCAGTACCACAATGGCCAGCGCCACCATGGCCAAAGGCGCCAAGGTGCGGGCTTTGGGATCGCCATCCGGGATTTGCAGCGGCCGGAGCCTGAGATACAGCAGCAACAACAGCGAAAACAGGGTGAATCCCCCGAGCAGGTGAGACATGACCACGACGGGCATCAGTTTCATGGTCACAGTCCACATTCCCAGCAGCGCTTGAAATACGATCAGTGCGGCGATCAGTCCCGGCAGCGTCTTCGGGGTTGCGCTGCCACGCCAACTCTGGATCAAAATAAGTAATACCAGAATCCCCAGCGAGCCGGCCACGTATCTGTGGATCATCTCCAGCCAGGCTTTCTTGGGTTCTATTTCTTGTCCCGGAAAGTGGCGTTCGACATGAGCCAATTCATGGGCCTGAGAAGGCACCTTGATATGGCCATAGCAACCGGGCCAGTCGGGGCAGCCAAGGCCGGCATCCGACAGCCGGGTGTAGGCGCCCAACAGGATTACCGTCAGAGTGCAGATGAGGGTCATCTTCAGTAGCAAGTTCAGTTTCATCAGCCCACCCTCGAGAGTTTCAACAGCTTGCGCAGGTCGCTGACCAAGGCCTTGCCCTGCAGGAGTTGGCCCTGGTGATCCACTACCCCCGGATAGGCCAACACCCAAGCGCCCAGAGGGTCGACT
The DNA here is from genome assembly GCF_000518445.1 of Shewanella sp. 38A_GOM-205m. NCBI lineage: Bacteria > Pseudomonadati > Pseudomonadota > Gammaproteobacteria > Alteromonadales > Shewanellaceae > Shewanella > Shewanella sp. 38A_GOM-205m. The sequence goes on from NZ_JADP01000026.1 coordinate 40,762, forward strand.
ATCACCAACATCTGCTGCTGTAATGGATTCTCGGCGGTCAGAGGTTTATCCAGAGTGACTCGATGAAAGTCGTTGTTTAGCGGAGCACCCGTGTCGCTTTCCCGGTTGATGAAAATCAGGGTGTCGACCCTGTCCATCTCGGCGCCCAGCGCCGTATGGCTCTGCTGCAATATGTAGAGCCGTTCCTGGCATAGTTCATCGCAGTTGGCCGGTATCAGGTATAGGACTTGCCAACGGCCGGGAAGCGGGTTGTCTAGCCCAAGTTGCTGATAACCCAGATTAACCGGCAGCAACTGGCCCTTGTTGGTGGCTCCACCTTGATATAGCTCGAAGCTCAGTACCAGTTTTGCCAGTATCACCGGCAGGGCAAAGGCCAGCAGTAGTATCAAGAGTGGTCTTTGGGTTCGGGAGTTCATCCTGGCTCCTCTTGCTGTAATTGGGCGTTCTGAATTCAGCTCGCCCTATGGTTAGTGTCGATTCAGTTTCCAGCGCCACCAGACAAGCAGTAACAACAGGGCGGCAGCCATGGAAAACCACTGCAGGGCATAACCCAGGTGTTTTTCAGCCGGCATGGGCAATGGCTGCCAGGGTCTTGGCAAGTCCACACCTTCCAGCTGAACCGGCTGCAACACGGCCGGAATCAGTTTGTGCCCAAGCAAGTGTTCGAGCTGCGACCAGTTGAGATTCTGTATTCGCTTGGGCCAACCGGCTTCGGCCAAGAGCTCCTGGCTCAGTGGGTTACTGCCCTTTTGCCACAATCGGCCTTCGAGGGTGAGGCGTGGCGGTAATGGCAATATCTCTGGCAGTTCACTGCGTTTTTCTGGAGCTGGGATAAACCCCAGCTCCAGCAATAGCCAGGGTTGCTCTGGCTCAACTTGCAGAGGTTGCAGCAACAGGTAGCCCACTCGTCCTTGGTACACCTGGTTGTCCAGCAGTAATTGCTTGCCGCTCAATACATTGGCACTCAGCTGCAGTTTCTGCCCTGTGAGCCGAGTGCCAGGCTCTTGCCTCAGCAGAGCTGAAAAACTGCTTGGCCCCGCATCTGCTTTGGCAGCAATCTCCTGAGCCAATAGTTGCTTTTCTTCAGCGCGCTGCAGTTGCCAGAATCCCAGCTTGACCATGAGTAGAAACAGCCCCAAAGTAAATAACAGTGCAAGGTAACGCCCCCAAGGGATGGGAGAGTGAATGTCAGTCAGTTTTTTCTTTAAAGTCATATTGGTACTGCTACTGCTGTTCATCATTTTCAACCTTGGTCGCGCCCTGTGGATCATGGTGCGCGGCGATTCATCTGTTCCCATGAGCCGTTTTCTTGGCCGCCGGGTGTTGTTTTCGGCGCTGGTGGTTCTTTTGTTGCTGCTGGCATTGGCGCTGGGGATTATTTCCCCTAATCCCCGGCCTTACTAAAGCACATACACAAAAACAAACAGGCATAGCCAAACCACATCGACAAAGTGCCAATACCAGCTGCCGGCCTGAAAGGCAAAGTGACGCTCAGCGCTGAAGTGCCCCTTTAAAACCCTGAAAAACAGCACCAACAGGAATAGCGTGCCCAGAGTCACATGCATACCGTGGAAACCTGTCAACAGGAAGAAGGTGTTGCCATAGACACCGGACTGCAGCGTCAGCCCCAGCTCAGTGTAGGCATGGATATATTCCTCTCCCTGCAAGATTAGAAAGGCCAGTCCCAGCAAGATGGTGAGTCCAAGCCAGAGGGTTAAGGCGGTGCGTTTGCCTTTCTCTAACCCCAGGTGGGCAAAGTGCAGGGTAATAGAGGAGGTGAGCAGAATAATGGTGTTGAAAAGAGGTAAACCATTCCAACCCATGGCTTGGGTTTCAGTGCCGTTCGGGGTTTTCAGTAAGGGCCAGCCTGCGCTGAATCCAGGCCAGAGCACTTCGTTGGTCATGGCATTGTTGGATGCGCCACCCAACCAAGGAACGGCCACCATACGGGCATAGAAGAGGGCGCCGAAAAAGGCCGCAAAGAACATCACCTCAGAGAAGATGAACCAACTCATTCCCTGACGAAATGACCTGTCCATCTGTGGCGAATAGAGACCACTCATGGATTCATGGATCACGTTTCTGAACCAGCCAATCAGCATGAACAGAATGACGGCAATTCCTGCCAGCAGTACATAACTGCCATGGCCACCGTCAGACTTGAGCTGGGATACATAAGTACCGGCTCCATAGGCGATAAGGAAAAGCCCCAATGCGCCGACAATCGGCCAGGCGCTTTGAGCTGGAACATAATAGTGTTCATGTTTACTGGTCATTTCGCTGCTCCTTGCTCCAGGGCATCGGATATCTGTCTATCCGTGATGTCATAGAGGGTGTAAGAGAGGGTCAGAGTGCTGATGGAGTCCGGCAGGTCCGGATCCACGTAAAACACCAGCGGCAGCTCGGCACTGGCATCGGCAGCCAGCGGCTGCTGATTGAAACAGAAGCACTCGGTTTTATTGAAGTAGGCGGCGCCTTGTCCCGGTGAAACGGAAGGGATCGCCTGACCTATCTTGTATTGGTGTGACAGGTTGCGGGCCAGAAAGCGGGTATGGGTCAACTGGCCGGGATGCACCTTGATACGGGTCACTTCCGGCTTGAACTCCCACGGCATTCCCTTGGCCACCTGAGAGATAAACTCCACAGTGACCAAGCGGCTGTTATCCACTTGGGCACTATAAGTGGCGGCGCTGGTGTTGGTCTTGCCATTGATCCCCAACTGCTGACAAAGCACATCATAGAGCGGCACCAGGGCAAAGCCGAAGCCGAACATGGCTACGGCGCCAAGTAGCAGCAGGCGTACCAGTTTACGGTTGTCGGGGCGGGAGTCTGCCATATCACTTAATCTCCGGCGGAGTGCTGAAGGTGTGATAAGGCGCCGGACTTGGGAGTGTCCACTCAAGCCCCTGGGCTCCTTCCCAAGGTTTGGCCGGAGCCTGGGCGCCGCCGCGAATACACTTGATCACCAGCACCAGAAATATCAGCTGTGACAGGCCAAAGGCAAAACCGCCTATGGAGACAATCTGATTGACATCGGCAAACTGCACCGAGTAGTCGGGGATGCGTCTGGGCATACCGGCCAGCCCGAGGAAATGCATCGGGAAGAACAACACATTGACCGAAATGACCGAGCACCAGAAATGCCACTTGGCCAAGGTCTCGCTGTACATATGCCCGGTCCACTTGGGTAGCCAGTAATAGGCGGCGGCCATGATGGAGAAGATGGCGCCGGTGACCAGCACATAATGGAAATGGGCAACCACAAAGTAAGTGTCATGGTATTGGAAGTCGGCTGGGGTGATTGCCAACATCAGGCCGGAGAAGCCGCCTATGGTGAAGAGAATAATAAAGGCACAGGCGAACATCATAGGGGCTTCAAAGCTGATGGATCCCCGCCACATGGTGGCAACCCAGTTGAATACCTTGACCCCGGTTGGCACGGCAATCAGCATGGTGCAGTACATAAAGAAGAGTTCGGCAAAGACAGGCATACCTGTGGTGAACATGTGGTGTGCCCACACCAGGAAGGAGAGGATTGCGATGCTGGCGGTGGCGTAGACCATTGAGGCGTAGCCAAACAAAGGTTTGCGACTGAATGCCGGAATGATGGCCGAGATGATGCCGAATGACGGCAAGATCATTATGTACACCTCGGGGTGGCCGAAGAACCAGAAAATATGCTGGAACATCACAGGATCTCCGCCGCCGGCGGCATCGAAGAAGCTGGTGCCGAAGAATTTGTCTGTGAGTACCATGGTCACGGCACCAGCCAATACCGGCATAACGGCTATCAGAAGGAATGCGGTGATAAGCCAGGTCCAGACGAACAGGGGCAGCTTCATCCAGTTCATGCCAGGTGCGCGCAGATTCACTATGGTGACTATCACGTTGATCGCTCCCATGATTGAGCTTATCCCCATGATATGTATTGAAAAAACAAACAAGGCTGTGCTGTCGGCACTATAAGTGGTCGACAATGGGGCATAGAAGGTCCAGCCAAAATTGGGGCCGCCACCTTCCATAAACAATGAGCTAAGCAGGATTAAGAAGGCGAAGGGCAAAATCCAGAAGCTCCAGTTGTTCATCCTCGGCAGCGCCATATCCGGCGCACCTATCATCATGGGGATCAACCAGTTGGCCAGACCGGTAAAGGCCGGCATCACGGCGCCAAAAACCATGATAAGGCCATGAACTGTGGTCATTTGGTTAAAGAAGTTGGGCTCGACCAGTTGCAATCCGGGCTGGAATAATTCAGCACGGATCACCATGGCCATGGCGCCCCCTATCAGGAACATGATGAAGCTGAACCAGAGATAGAGTGTGCCTATGTCTTTATGGTTGGTGGTCAGCAACCAGCGCATGATCCCCTTGGGGGCGTGATGATGCTGGTGTTCCTGTTCAGCGATTTCCTGAACGCCAGCTTCGGCATCTTGACTGAATGAGTTCATCTTCTCCCCCTACTGCCCGTGGTTATTGACGTCGGCGGCTTGCACAGTGTCGCCTGTATTATTGCCCCAGGCATTACGCTCATAGGTCACCACAGCAGCCAGTTCCTTGGCGGTTATCTGTTTGCCGAAGGCCTGCATGGCGGTGCCTGTCTTGCCATGGATCACTATGTCCAGATGGGCAGCGATTGGGCCTATGGCAATAGCACTGCCCTTGAGCGCCGGGAACACCCCTTGAAGTCCGGCGCCGTTGGGCTGATGACAGGCGGCGCAACGCGCCATATAGATCTGTTCGCCAAGCGCCATGGCCTCATCATGGCTCATGGTCTCACTGAGGGCCGCCTGAGCTTCTTCGGCGGCCGTAGCCGCGGCTTGTTTCTGTTCCGCCATCCAGGCGTCAAACTCATCTTCTGCCAGTACCTTCACCACAATCGGCATAAAGCCGTGGTCTTTACCGCAAAGCTCGGCACATTGGCCGCGGTAGATCCCCGGTTTGTCCACCCGGGTCCAGGCTTCGTTAATAAAACCGGGATTGGCGTCTTTTTTGACGGCAAAGGCGGGCACCCACCAGGAGTGGATCACATCATCTGAGGTCATCAGGAATCGGACTTTGCGATTGATGGGCAATACCAAAGGCTTGTCGACTTCAAGTAAGTAGTGCTCGCCCTTGGCTTCCTGGCCTTCTATCTGGGATCTCGGCGTTGCCAATATGCTGAAGAAGTCGATGTCTTCGCCGAAATAGCTGTAGTGCCATTTCCATTGCGAGCCGGTGATCTTGACCGTCAGGTCGGCATCACTGGGATCTTCCATGGCAATCAGCGTTTTGGTTGCGGGGATTGCCATCAGGATCAGGATTAAAAAGGGGATAAGCGTCCAGGCAATTTCTACCTTGGTACTTTCATGGAATTGGGACGCGACTGCCCCTTTGGACTTCCTATGGTTGATCATGGCGTAGATCATCACGCCGAATACGACCAAACCTATGGCGCAACAGATATAAAGAATGATCATGTGCAGGTGATACACCTTGCCACTGATCTCAGTTACCCCTTGAGTCATATTCAAGGGCATATCTGCCTGAGCGCCTGGAGACAACAAGCTGACGCACAACAAGGTCAGCAAAACACACAGCCATTGCTTCACAAGACATCTCCTCTGTCAATTGCATTCGCAACTACAAAGAAGAGTCACACAGTAAGTCTTTGCTCTATGCAAACTCTTCAGTTCCCAAAAAAGCAACGATGACTTCAAAGTGCGGCGGCGGTTTCACTTAGCTCTAGGTATACAGGTGGTGACCACTGTTGCACTTACCGCTGAATATACTCAGCATTTCCGGCGACGGCACCACTCGTTATGAACCGAAATGGGGCGGTCAACCTACGACGAATTGCATGGAGATAACACAATCGTTGTTCTTACATTACTTGTAGATTAAATATTGATCAAGATCACGATGTTTTCTAACTATATGAAAAAAAAGCGTCTGTTAATCCAGAGGTGAATTCTGTGTGAGTAGCATAGCTGCGCGGTTTGCCGCCGATTGACAGGGGAAGGCATTGCACCAAAAAGGCACAGAAAAAAGGCCATCCCAGGGATGGCCTTTAAACACAATCAATGGATGGAGTGGGTAAGTTCGTTGAGGTGGTTATCCACCTCTTTCGCCTGCTGTCCCGTTTCCAACACTATGCCCATGGCTCTGGCGTTACGGGCGACCAGCTGCAATCGGCGGTTATCACGGGCATCCAGGCTGTCTATCCAACTGATCACTGCACTGGAGGTGCCGTTGGTCAGGGCTCTTTCCGTTGCCCACAAGGCTTCTACTTCATCCTTGGTGCGCACCAAGAGTACTCTATCCATTCTGACACCGGCCCTTGCTAAGGTTTCTTTGTAACCTATGCTGGCCGGGGCGTTAATCAAGACTATCCAGCGTCCCTGTTGACTCAATTGCGCCAATTGAGGGCAGAGGCGCAATAATTCCTGACGTCCCTGGCTATGGCTGGCCAAGCTGGAGATACCGGTATGTTGCCAAGGCTGATTGCCGGCAATACCGGTGTCTGTCCACAGGCCTGGGTGTCTTGGGGCGTTGCCAGTCATTATGCTCATAGCCAGTCTCCATTGCGTATTATCCCTACCGCCAGTCCTTCAATGGTCAATGGCTGGAAAGTCAGGTCGACTTTGATTGGGGAGTAAGCCTCGTTCTCGGCATGTAGATAAACCACATTACCTTTCTTTTCAAAGCGTTTCACAGTTACATCGTCTTCAACCCTGGCCACCACGACTTGACCGTTACGGGCTTCCTGTACCTTGTGAACCGCCAGGAGATCACCTTCGAGAATACCTATGTTCTTCATGCTGTCGCCGCGTACCCGTAGCAGAAAGTCGGCATTGGGGTGGAACATGCCAGGGTCGACCTGGTAATACTGCTCAACGTGTTCCTGTGCCAGTATGGGTTCACCGGCGGCAACCTGACCAATCAGGGGCAAGCCTGTTTCTGACTCCGCTTGTTCATCATGAGGCAGGCGAATACCACGAGAGGTGCCTGGCATGATCTCAATACAGCCTTTCTTGGCCAATGCCTTGAGGTGTTCCTCGGCGGCATTGGCGCTCTTGAAGCCCAGCCGGGTGGCAATTTCGGCCCGGGTTGGCGGCATGCCGGTGTCGGCTATATTGCGTTTAATCAGTTCCAGAATCTGTGCCTGGCGCGGTGTCAGTGGTCTCATGGTGATTCCTGTTTTTTCATACAGTACCTGTCAGTATATACAGTATTTTTGTCAGTGCAAGTATTAACCAAAATTGAAACTTTTAGGGAGCGGATAAGTAAGCCATTCGGTGCTTTGGTTTTAACGGCTTGTCTGATGCAGCATGGGGAGTTCAAGGCATTGGCCAGAGGAACTGCCGGGGCCGGTTCGCACCTTCCCTAGCTAAGGTTCAGGAAATTCTGGTATTCTATTGGGCTATTGATTGTGGCTCAGACACTGAAAAAACATGTCCAAACAAGATTCATTCTGGTTTAAATCTCTTCGCTGGCTCCAAAGCAAGCTGGTGCATACCACTGTGGTGCCTCAGGATCCTTTCGCCGATTTGAACCTGGATCCGGCCAAGCCGATGGCCTATGTAATGAAGACGGAATCTGTCAGTGATATTGCGGCATTGGCGGAAGTCACCCGTAAGTTTGGTTTGCCTTGTCCTTATGAGGCACTCAAGGTTGATGATATTACCGTTCCCCGAGTCGTCTGCCTGGAAGGAGCCAAGCCCCTATTCGGCAAGCGCAAGAGCAACAAGCCATTTCTCAGCTGTTTCACTTCTCTGCTGAACCTGCATCAGGCTAATCCACAACTGGATATTCAATTGGTGCCAGTGAGCCTCTATTGGGGCCGCACTCCGGGTAAGGAAGATGACAGCATGCGTGCCGCCGTATTTGAGCGGGAAAATCCCACTTGGCTGCGCAAGTTTCTGATGATCCTGTTTCTGGGGCGCGACAACTTTGTGCAGTTTTCCAATGCCGTGTCGTTGCGGCTGATGGCCGATGAACATGGGACCGACAAGGCTATTGCCCATAAGTTGTCACGGGTGGCCAGGGTACATTTCCGCCGGCAACGCAAGGTGATGACAGGACCCGTGCTGCCCAACCGTCAGGCTCTGTTCAATGAGTTGCTGCGCTCGGAAACGCTGAAAAAGGCGATTAAAGAAGAGGCCGCTGCCAAGAAGATCCCCGAGGCCAGAGCCAGGGAGATGGCGGAAGAATATCTCGATGAGATTGCCGCCCACTATTCCGACAGCCTGGTGCGTATTGCCGAGCGGATCCTCACCTGGTTGTGGAACAAGCTCTACAAGGGGATCAACATCAAGGGCGCCGAGCAGATACGCCAGCTGCACCACGATGGCCATGAGATAGTTTATGTGCCTTGCCACCGCAGTCATATGGATTACCTGCTGCTCTCCTATATTCTCTATTTTCAGGGTATGGTTCCGCCCCACATAGCCGCCGGTATCAACTTGAACTTCTGGCCCGCCGGGCCCATGTTCCGCCGCGGTGGTGCTTTCTTCATCCGCCGCAGCTTCAACGGTAACAAGCTCTATACCGCTGTGTTCCGCGAGTATCTGGATCAGCTGTTTGCCAAAGGCTATTCGGTTGAATACTTCACCGAAGGTGGTCGCTCCCGTACCGGACGGCTGTTGTCACCCAAGACAGGGATGCTGGCGATGACAGTTAACTCTGTGCTGCGGGGCATTGAACGGCCGGTGACTCTGGTGCCTGTGTACCTGGGCTACGACCATGTCATGGAAGTGGCCACTTACCACAAAGAACTCAGCGGCAAGAAAAAGCAGAAAGAATCTGTTTGGCAGGTGGTTGGCGCCTTGCGTAAGCTGGGCAATTTCGGTCAGGGTTATGTGAACTTTGGTGAGCCTGTGACGCTGCAGAATTTCCTCAGTGAAGCGGCGCCCAACTGGCGCGAAGAAGTGGCGGCCGATCCCGAGCAGAAACCCAGCTGGCTGACCCCGGCGGTTAATACTCTGGCCAATAGGGTGATGACTCATATCAACGATGCCGCCGCTGCCAGCGCCGTGACTCTTACCAGCCTGGTACTCTTGTCATCAGAACAGAATGCGCTGGAGCGAAGCCAGTTGGAACGTCAGTTGGACTTGTATCTGGATCTGCTCAAGGAAGTGCCATATACCCAGTATACTTCTGTTGCTGAGGGCGACGGTAAGCAGTTGCTGCAACAAGGTCTGGAGCTGAATAAGTTCACGGTTCAGGAAGATGAACTGGGCGATATCATCTCAATCGACGAGTCGATCGCGGTAACCATGACTTACTATCGCAACAACATCATTCACCTGTTTATGGTGCCTTCTTTGCTGGCCAGCTGCCTGGTGCGCCTGGAGCAGTGCAGCCGAGCTCAGATGCAGGCGGTGCTTGAGGATTTCTACCCTCTGCTGCAGGCCGAGCTGTTTATGGGTAAGGCCGATGTCAGTGCCTATGCCGATCAGCTGCTGGATCGTTTCATTGCCAAAGGTTTGGTCGCCGAAGAAGCCGATGGTTTCCGGGTACTGGAAGCCGGCATAAACCCGCTGGCGCTGTTGGCCGAAACCATGAGTGAAACCCTGCAGCGCTACGCCATCATCTTTAACTTGCTGGCCGCTCACCCAGGTATTGAGCGTGGCGATTTGGAGCGCGAAAGCCATAAATTGGCCAGTCGTCTGGGCGCGCTGCATGGGATTACGGCCCCCGAGTTTTACGACAAGAAACTCTACGGCATCTTGAGTATCAAGCTCAAAGAGCTGGGGTATCTCACCAAGGAAGATACCCGCCATGATATAGAGCGAACCCGGGATTATGCCAACCAGCTGCTGCGTCCACAGGTCAAGCAAACCATAGTCGACAGCGTCGCCGCCGAACAGGAGGCCTGATGGCCAATCATATGAATGCGGCGCCTGCCAAGGCGTCTTTGCTGGGCGGCGCCATGATCATCGCCGGGACCACGGTCGGTGCCGGGATGTTTTCCCTGCCGGTAGAAGGCGCCGGCATGTGGTTTGGCTATTCTGTGCTTATGCTGCTGGGGGTGTGGTTTTGCATGTTCATGTCCGGGCTGCTGCTGCTGGAAACCAACCTGCATTTTGAACCCGGTGCCAGCTTTGACACCCTCACCAAGGAGACCCTGGGGCAGTTTTGGCGGGTGCTTAACGGCGCTTCGATAACCTTCGTGCTCTATATTCTCACTTATGCCTATATCAGTGGCGGCGGCTCCATCGTCAATCATAGCCTGGAAGGTATGGATATCAGCCTGCCGCAGAGTTTTGCCGCCTTGGTGTTTGCCCTGGTGCTGGCGCTGGTTGTGCTTATCAGCACCAAGGCCGTGGATCGGATCACTACCATAATGCTGGGAGGGATGATCATCAGCTTCTTTCTGGCGATAGGCAATCTGTTGATCGGCGTTGATACCAGTAAGCTTCTGCTACCTAATGGTGAGAGCAGCTATGGCTCATATCTGTGGGCGGCCATTCCTTTCGGCCTGGCCAGTTTTGGTTATCACGGCAATGTGCCGTCTCTGGTGAAATACTACGGCAAACAGCCGGGCACCATAATCAAGGCGATTTTTGTCGGCACCTTTATCGCCTTGGCTATCTACCTGTGTTGGCTGGTGGCAACCATGGGTAATATTTCCCGCGGTGAATTCGGCGCCATTATTGCCCAGGGCGGTAATATGGGGGTATTGGTCGGCGCCTTGTCCAAGGTGATGGATAACTCGCTGCTCAACACCATGCTCACCCTGTTTGCCAATCTGGCCGTGGCGTCTTCATTCCTTGGAGTAACCTTGGGCTTGTTTGACTATCTGGCAGATCTGTTTGGTTTTGACGACAGTCGCAGCGGCAGGGTCAAGACCGCCTTGGTGACTTTCCTGCCTCCGACTCTGCTAGGTATGCTGTTTCCAGATGGCTTCCTGGTAGCCATCGGCTTCGCTGCCTTGGCGGCCACGGTTTGGGCTGTAATAGTGCCGGCCTTGATGGCTTGGCGCTCGAGGCAACAGTTTGCCGATAACCCGGGTTTTCGCGTACCGGGTGGTACGCCTTTGATAGCCATAGTGGTGCTGTTTGGGGTGCTGACGGCCGCCTGCCATCTGTTGGCCATGGCCGGCATGTTACCCAAGTATTCCTGAAGTGAGGAGCGGCTCTCTTTTTCAGGGAATGAGAGAGCCCCACCTTGACAAGACTATAAAAGTCAGTAATTTATACCGTCCACGCCGAGTATTTCGTGCGGGTGTAGTTCAATGGTAGAACGGCAGCTTCCCAAGCTGCATACGTGGGTTCGATTCCCATCACCCGCTCCAAAATCGCCCATCCTTCTTGTGATTACCTTTGTTACTTTTTGTATCTTTGTGAGCCTTTTGGCGACTTTACACTTAACTGACGTTTGTCTCATTAAAGTTAACGCAAATCGTTATCATTGGTGTTAGTATCGTGCGCTGATTCATTCAACCAAGGAAATCTCAATCCATGTCCAGATCCAGCTTACCGATACTCTCGGGGCTGACTGTGGCACTGATGTCGGCAAGTGCAGTGAGTGCAGAGGAAGCCGCCGATACCAGTATCGAAAGGATTATCGTGACCACAAAGGCCACCTCCCCATCTACTACCAAGGGTGATTTCAATCTGCTCAAGGCACCGCAGAACATTCAGATATTGTCGAAGAATTTCCTCGACGAGCAGGGCGCCGTGTTACTGCAGGATTCGCTTAAGAATGTTGCCGGGGTGCAACCTGGTGGTTATTACAAGGGATATGACTATTTCCGGATCCGCGGTTTCGATGCTTCGAAAGAGATCTATCTGGATGGTCTCAGGCTGAATGATAACGGCTTGGGGGCCAACGTCGAGCAATCCAACCTGGAAACCCTGGAAGTGATGAAGGGCCCGTCATCCACCCTCTATGGTTCGGGAGCCATAGCCGGAATGGTGAACCTGGTCACCAAGAGGCCAACCGGTAGCGACTTTGGCAATCTGGATTTACGCCTTGGCAGCAACGACTATCGGGAAGTGAATGCCGATCTCAACCAAGTGCTGAATGAAGAAGGCAATATCTATGGCCGTTTGGGGCTGACCTACCGGGAAGGTGCCAATGAGACGGATTATGTCGATGGCCAGGATAGAGTATTTATTGCACCATCCGTCACTTTCGAGCTGAGTGACAAAGCCATGTTGACCCTGCTGACCAGCTACACCAAGGACAGCAATCAACCCGGAATGCCATTACCTGCGCAGGGGACAGTGTTGCCATCAGAGCTTGGGCAACTGCCTTCAGAACTCTTCTACGGTAATATCAAAGATCCCGGCACCATAGAGGATGAAACCTACCGAATAGGCTATGAGTTTCGCTATCAACTGACGGATAACATCAGTTTTCGTCAGAATCTCAGGTATCAGGATGCCTCCAGCGACTGGAATAACCTCTATTATCCCAGCAGCTATGATGCAACCAGCGGTGACATGACACTGTACAAGTTCAGCTATCAAACCCAGTGGCAGACATGGGCGATAGACAGTGGCTTTAATGGCAGTTTCTATCTCGGGGATACAGAGCATACCTTTACCACAGGGTTGGATATTTTCCTGTCGGATCTCAAGACCCGCAGCGCCCTCGGCAGCCAGTACCCGGTGATCAATCTCTATAATCCGGATTACAGCGTATTCCCGGATCAGGAACTCAATAACTTTGGCCCTGAATCAGAAGTGGAAAACCGTATCTTCGGCCTCTATTTCCAGGATCAAATCGACTGGGGTGACCACTGGAGCATGACGCTGGGGGCCAGGGTCGACAGATACAAGCAAGCATCTGTGGATGAATATGAGAATAAGCTCAGTCCACGAGTTGGGCTGAGTTACGCCTTCAACGACGATTGGGTTGCCTTCGCCAGCTACTCGGAAGCCTTCACGCCTCAGTCCTATGTCGATGCCAATGGCAAAGTGCTGGATCCGGAAGAGGGCAGTCAGTGGGAAGTTGGCCTCAAGGCCAAGGCGCTCGATGGCGATCTCAATGCTACCTTGTCACTCTATGATCTGACCAAGAAGAATATCGCCATCGCCAATGTGGACGTAGGTGGTAACTTTACCTATCTAGCTTCCGGAGAACTCAACAGTAAAGGGGCTGAACTGGACATGCAGTGGTTGGTCAGCGACTCGCTGCAGTTTATCGGTCATGCGGCTTATACCCATGCGGTGGACGCCGAATACGACAACTGGGTTGCCAATGTGCCCCGTTATGCCTTGGGCGGCTGGCTCAAATACAACATAGATGAGGGTATGCTTTCCGGCATTAGTATGGCGGCCGGGGTGAATCACTACGGTAAGCAGCAGGGCAACGCCCAGTCGGTATTGAACAGTGGTGATGATTTCTTCCTGCCGGCTTACACTCTGGTGGATCTCAATCTGGGCTACAGCTGGGATGATTATGATCTCAAGTTCATCGTCACCAATCTGCTGGATGAAGATTACTATTCCGGCTCTGACAGCTTATTGCGGGTTATGCCTGGCGAGGGGCGTCAGTTCAAGCTCAGTCTGAGTGTTCACTGGTAAGGAAGTCCTGCTGTTATGCGTAGATTCCTGTGGAAATGGCATGGGCTGCTGGGGCTGATTGTCGCTGTGCCGCTGTTTATCATAGCGCTCAGTGGCAGCCTATTGGTGTTCAAGGCCGAATTGGATGCCTGGCTTAGCCCTGAACAGGTGCTGGCCAGCGCCGATTCCCGGCTGGGCTTCGGACAACTGCTGAAGCATGCGGATCAGGCTCTGCCTGAGCATGAAATACTCGGTTGGGAGTTTGCCGCCAATGGGGAAGCCGATAGTCTCTATGTTGCCAAGATGGGCAGCTATGAGTGGCAAAAGCTGTGGTTGGATCCCGCTACGGGGCAACTGCTCAGCCCGCCCATGTCAATGACACATATGCTGACCGACTGGCTGCTTGAACTGCACTATACCTTGCTGCTGGATCATGCGGGATTACTCTTGTCGGCACTGGTGTCGGTGCTGCTGATCCTGCTTGGGCTCAGCGGCATAGTTCTGCATCGCCATTTTTGGCGCACTCTGTTTACCCTGAGGTTTGGCCGCGGCTTACGTCTGCTGCTCAGTGATGGCCACAAGATGTTGGGAATTCTCGGTGTGCCGGTTTTCCTTATTCTGGGGTTTACCGGAGCCTGGTGGAACATAGAGCACTTCATTGATGAAGAGTTCGGAGGCCACGACGACAGCCAGTTTGTGCTGACCAAGCGCTACTACAATGCTGAGTTGGATTTCGATGCCATGCTGGCCGCCACCCAAGAAGCGTTGCCCGGGTTTGTCGCTACCTATGTACGCTTACCCGACCCCAGTTATCCGGGAGTGCACTTCTTTGGTCATCAAGATAACAAGGGGCCACTGCGCAGCCGTTTTGGTTCCATCATCAGTTTCGACGATCAGACCGGCAAGCTCAGCAGCAGTTTTGATGTCCGCACTGCCGGGACGCTATACCAGTTTGTCGATAGTTTCAGACCATTGCACTACGGCACTTTTGGTGGCCTGACAACCCGAATTCTTTGGTGTCTGTTGGGTTTCTTGCCCTGCTTGATGGCGCTGTCCGGTTTTTGGATGTGGCGCAGCCGGGTGCGGGGCCGTAAGCGAACAGCTTGCCGATAAGGCGTGACACCAAAAAGTCTCCCTTCGTTGGGAATAAATCCAAGCCCCCTTGGGATTTGTCTGATAGACCCCCAAGGGGGCTTTCTTTAGTATCGAGTCTGCAAAGTGGGCTTGGTCCATTACCCTTTTGCATCCTTTTTACGCACGAGATATCGAGTCTCATTGTTCCGCCGTAGTCTGTTAGTTGGCACACTGCGTCGCTCAGGGAGGAGTGACAGGGAGAAGCTTATGCCAACTAACAGACTACGGCTTTTTTTACATCTTGACGGCTTAACCCTTTCCTCTCGCCGAACACTTTCTATACAGCTTGGTATAATTTCTGTTAGCGTTTACCTTAAACGGAACCGACCTTGGTCAGCCTCCACAGCTTCACATTGAAAGGGAATCGGTAATGAAGATTACAGCATACAGACATGGTGAACCCTGCTGGGTCGAGTTGGGGACGCAGGACTGGAATAGTGCCAAGCACTTTTATTGTCGACTCTTTGGTTGGCAGGCCGAAGATATCCCCATGCCGGAAGGCGCCTATACCATGTTGCAGCAGGCCCATGAGGATATAGGTGCCATGTATCAATTGCCCGCCGAATTGCAGCAGCAGGGTGTTCCCAGCCACTGGGCGGTTTATTTCGCGGTGGAGGATATTAATGCGTGTATCGAAGCTGTCAGCTCCGCCGGAGGCCAGCTTCTGATGGGCCCTCATGAAGTTGGCAGCGCAGGTAAGATGGCCCTGCTTACTGACCCGGAAGGGGCTCATTTTTCGGTCTGGCAAGGTGTCGAACATCCTGGTGCCGGACGTAAATGGGAAGCCAATACTCTGTGCTGGGTAGAGCTCGCCTGTCGGCAATCCGAACTGGCCAAAACTTTTTATCCCAAGGTGTTCAACTGGCAGATGCGCCGCAGTGAGAACGCTGCCGACTTTGAATACACGGAATGGTTACTCAATGGCGAGAGTGGTGATGAAGGCATTGGCGGCATGCTGGAAATGACAGAGCTGTGGGGCGATGTGCCGCCCCACTGGATGATCTATTTCAGTGTTGATGATTGTGATGTGATGGCCAGTCGGGCGGCCGAACTGGGCGGCAAGGTTTGTGTGCCGCCAACAGATATTCCCAATGTGGGGCGCTTTGCGGTGATCAACGACCCACAGGGAGCTGTATTCAGCATTATTCGCCTGACAATGGCACTCTAATCTCTCAGTTGGCGGCATCGATGAGCATATAGTTGCCACAGTTGCCTGGGGCAATTCTGGGCGCCTGCTCCAGCAGCGCCTTCAGATTGCTGTTATCTATCTTGGCTGGAAGGCTGAGTTGAATTTCGGTCAGCATGCCCTGGTGGCATTTAAGACTCAGCTTGTGGCCGCTCTCTGGGCCGAAGCTCTGCTGAAACGCTTGTCTCAAAGCAGCGGTCGCTATTTTTGTGCCGATATTTTGCTGCAGCAGATTAAGCAAGGGCGTTGCCTGATTCACCTCTGCCGTTAGCCTGAGTGCCAATGAGAAATAAGCTTCGGCACTTTCATCCCGGCAGCTGCCGTGTTTCCACCATTCGTGCCGCTCCAGGCAGCTGCCATAGGCGTGACTGGGCATCACGCGCCCCAGGCGTTGGGATAAGGCTTCACTCAACTCAATGGCGGGATAAGCGCAGAAGTTATCGGGCTTGTGTTTGACCTTGCCGCAATAGCCATAGCTGATACCGCAGGAACGCTTATTGGGCCATAAGCCGTGCAAGCTGAAATGACTGGCATCGAAGCGATCGGCGCTCTGGCTGCGACATTCGGCCTTACCTGAACCTCTTGACTCGCAAAAGGCGTTTTGCCACGACAGAGCCAGCAGATGGCTATCATATTTGTCGGCCAGGTTGCAGGCGTTTTTGGTTTGAGGTTCAGTAGGCAATGCGCCTGTTTGCAGTTGGCCACAATCGGCGGCAATCCAGCGCAGTGGTGATTGCACCGCCGAGGTCTTGACCCTGAACCAAGAGGGAGAGTCTTGGCCGAGGCGCTCAACTATCACCAGTCTCTGCCCTGGGCTGCTGTAAAGCTGCCCGGGATTAGTGCCCTTGTTCTTCGATTGAAACAGCGGACAAGCCTTGTCTATCAGCAACTCACCGGAAAATGGTGCAGCCATTATGCCTACAGGCAACAGCCACAGCAGTAGTATCAGTAAGCGGGTCATAAGATTCCTCTTGGGTGAAACTGTCATCATGCGGATTTTAGTTTTGCCATGTGACACTTTGTATCCATGCCGGTTTGACGCGCAACTTATGTTAAAAAACGGATCTTTGGTTTTGGGGCCAAGATTCAGATAAAACGCGCCATAGCCGAAATAGTCGATGCTTTGGCAACGAATAAGCCGCACCAATTTGTATCTTTGTCATTGTTGGATAAATGAAACTTAATTGTTGCTTGTTGATTAATTGTGTAGTTTGGCAATAACAGCAGAATTTTACAGGAAAAAGTTAATGAAAGGATGTATTCCCGCGGCGGTTATGGTGCTTTGTCTGGGTGCTTGCAGCAGTACTGATGAAACGCAGCAGGCGCAAACAGATGTGGAGCGCAGTGATGGTTACCGCTGTGAAAAAGTCACAGTGACAGGTTCAAGAATGCCGATCAGAAGATGTACCACCCAGGCACAGAGGGAGCAAGAACGCCAGGAAGCGGAAGAGATGCTAAGTAAGGGAAGAGTGCTTTCGCAGGAGTGAGTATGGATGCCAGTGGCTTGCACCACTGGCATTCAGGGATCAGGCTGACTTGATCAGTCGGCCTTCGGAGTCACGGAAACTACCGATGGCGATACGAACGAAGTCGATCAGAGTCCAGATACCCAGGCCACCCAGAGTCACCAACATCAGCAGACCAGTGCCGATTTTGCCGGTGTAAAAACGGTGTACGCCGAAGCCACCCAGGAAGAAGCACAGCAGCAGAGTAGGAACGAAACCCTTGTCGCTCAGTTGCTCATTTTCGATTGTCATTGTTTGTCCTTAAGTTAACTTTTGTCCCGGGTAAGTGATCAGCTTACCCTGCCCATCTTTGTAGCTTCCCACCAGTAACATAAAAGTGACTATCACAGTGTGGATAATATCGACTGCAAGTACCGCCATTCCGGTGAATACCAACGTAGGTTCGTCGGTTGAAATGAGCGTTATACCTACTATTGCCAGACCGAGATCGAACAGGCCATGGAGTATACGACCACAGTAAAAGTGATGTATGCCCAAGATGCCGAAAATGCCTGAAAGACACACGGCTACGCCATAACTCTTATCGGATTTGCTGAGAGTCTGCACTTCCTTGTTCCTTTGTTGAAAGCTGAATAATCTGACCCGGCAGGCATCTCCCTGCACATCTTCGAGCCAAACAGGTGGAGTCTACCCTTTTCAAGGGATTTTTATCAATAACAAAATGTTAAATTGAGATTATTCTGACGTTTCTGTTTCAAACGCTTGGTATTGGATCACATTGATGTACCACTCTTTGACCCCTGATGGCGTTTGCACTTGAACTTCATCGTCAACCTGTTTACCTATGAGGGCCCTGGCCATAGGGGAATCTATAGTGATATAGCCTTTCTTGGTGTCTATCTCGTCCTTGCCGACAATCCGGTAGCGCACCACAGTGCCCTGGTCATTTTCCAGTTCGACCCAAGCACCGAAGAACACCTTTCCTTCCTGCTGCGGTGAGTAGTCAACAATCTTCAACTCTTCCAAGCGTTTAACCAGATAGCGGATTCGGCGATCTATCTGCCGCAACAAGCGTTTGTTGTAGGTGTAATCTGCGTTTTCGGAGCGATCGCCCTGGGCCGCGGCCTCTTGCACTTTTAGGGTGATCTCGGGGCGGTATTCCTTCCACAGGTATTTGAGTTCTTTATCCAGGGCTTCCCAGCCCTTACGGGTAATCAAATGGGCTTTCATCGATTTATTCGGTCAACTGCTGATGGCGCCAGGCGCCGATGCCAATAATGCAGAAGATTTACAGAACTCAGGCGTGCTTGCAAGTGCGCCTTCTTGCCAATGGGATAAACAGGATGCCTTTGTTTGTCATTTAACACAGGCGATGAGTGTCTGCCCCGGCTCGAAGCAGGCTTGTAGATGATCGCCCAGAGCCAATGGCAAGCCCTCAATGCTGTCGTTACATACCGAAGCGTAGAGGCGGTCGTTGCCGCCGATATCCAGGGTAATTTCGCTGCGCTGGGTATCGCGTTTGATTTGCAACAACTGGCCTTTGAGGCGGTTGCCACTGCAGAGGGGCTGCTGCAGCGAGTGGATACTGACAGCGGGAGCCTTGAACAGCAGCAATACCTTCTTGCCGATATGCAACCCCAGTTTGTCAGTGCTGGCATGGGTGATGGCGGCATCTATCTCCTGTCCACCGGCCAACTTGACCCTGACATTGTCATTGAGAGAATCATCCTTGAGCGCAATAACTTCACCGGCCAGTTGATTGCGGGCGCTGGTCTTGAGCGAGAAGTGTGCCATCAGATCCAGCAGGTTATCCATGGGAACGGCCGCATCCAACAGCGCCTTGAGCACCATGTCCTGCATCTGATCCATCAGTTCGTAGAGCTTCAGCAGACGCTCGCCAAACTCGGTCAACTTGGCGCCGCCACCGCCCTTGCCGCCCTTTTCACTGCTGACCACAGGCTGAGGGGCTTGCAGATTCATGTCGTTGACCGCATCCCAGGCCGCCTTGTAACTGATGCCCGCCTGTTTGGCTCCCTGGCTGATGGAGCCGGTAATGCGTATCTGCTTCAACAGCGCAATTCGTTTGGGATTGGCAAACAGTTTATCGGCATTGTTGAGAGTCAACAGGGCTTTGAGATCCATGGCATATTCCTTATCAGTGTCGGGGTTATTCTCCCTTATTGCGCTGATAAAGACCACAGGGATCACTCACTGACGATCACAGGCTTGCTTATCGTTATATAACTATGTATATAACGTTGGAAGTGTCAAATAGTGCATATATCTCATCAAGGAGTCGTTATGAAGTCCCTGTTCCGTCCTGCCCTGAGCCTGGCTCTGGGGCTGTTGTTGGCCTTTAACGTCAGTGCCAAGGAAAAAGTTACCGTTTTTGCCGCCGCCTCACTCACCAATGCCATGAATGAACTGGGCGCCGAATATGACCGCAAGCATGACACTGAAACCGTGTTCTCTTTTGCTTCCTCTTCGACGCTGGCACGCCAGATTGCCCAAGGTGCGCCCGCCGAGCTGTTTCTGTCGGCCAACCAGAAATGGATGGACTATCTCGATGAAAACAAGGCCATCGACGCCGGCAGCCGGGTTACTCTGCTGCGTAACACGCTGGTGCTGATTGCGCCGAAAAGCAGTGCGCTGAACCAGGTTGAAATCTCGGCTTCCTGGGATCTCAAACAGGCATTGGGTAACAGCCGGATGGCGGTTGGCGATCCTGATCATGTGCCGGCCGGTCGCTATGCCAAGCAAGCGCTGGAAAATTTAGGTTTGTGGCAACAGGCCGAACCTCTGCTTGCCAGAGCCAATAGTGTTCGCGGCGCCTTGGCGTTGGTCGAACGTGGCGAGTCATCTCTGGGGATTGTCTATTCCACAGATGCCAAAGTGGCCAAAGGGGTAAAACAGCTGGCGGTATTCCCCCAAGAGACTCACAAGCCAATCAGCTATCCCATGGCGCTGGTGGGTAAAGAGCACAGCAAAGGCGCCGAAGGTTTCTATCAATTCCTGCAGTCCGACGCTGCCAAGGCGGTATTTGCCAAATACGGCTTCGGCGTAAACTGAGATCCTGACTTTGAGCTTGTTGACCGACTATGAAGTGGCCGCCTTGCTGCTCAGTCTCAAGGTGTCCACTGTGGCCGTGCTCTGCAGCCTGCCGCTCGGCATTTTGTGTGCCTGGGTGCTGGCGCGGCTGGAGTTCCCCGGCAAGTCTGTGCTCGATAGCCTGATCCATCTGCCACTGGTGCTGCCACCTGTGGTCATAGGGTATTTGTTGCTGGTCTCCATGGGCCGCAGCGGTTTTCTCGGTGGCTGGCTCTATGACACTTTTGGCTTCAGCTTTAGTTTCAGCTGGCGCGGCGCCGCACTGGCAGCTGCGGTGGTGTCATTCCCGTTAATGGTTCGTGCCATTCGTCAGGCGCTCGAAGGGGTGGATGTGCGTCTGGAGCAGGCGGCGCGCACCTTGGGCGCCGGCCGGCTCAAGGTCTTCTTCACCATTAGCTTGCCGCTGACCGCACCCGGCATAGTCTCGGGCATGGTGCTGGCCTTTGCCCGCAGCCTCGGGGAGTTCGGTTCCACCATTACCTTTGTTTCCAACATACCCGGTGAAACCCGCACCATTCCCTTGGCCATGTACTCCTTTATCGAGACCCCGGGCGCCGAGGCCGAGGCCGCCAGGCTGTGTGTGATTGCGATATTGATTTCACTGGCCTCGCTGATCGCTTCCCAATGGCTCAGCAAGCGGGCGCAACAGAGGACGCTGGGACAATGCTGAAAATCGCTATCAGGCAACAGCTGGGGCAAACCCTGCTGGATGTTGACACAGAATTACCCCTCTCCGGGGTCAGCGCCGTCTTTGGCCGCTCGGGCGCCGGCAAGACCTCGCTGGTCAATATTCTCGGCGGTTTGGCAACGCCGGATGCCGGTGAGATCCGCTTGGGAGAGCGCTGGCTGTTTCATAAAGAAAAGAAGATCAATCTGCCGCCTGAGCGGCGTAACGCCGGCTTTGTGTTTCAGGATGCCAGGTTGTTTCCCCACTATCGGGTGCGCGGCAATCTCAACTATGGCCGCAAGGATAAAGACAGTCGCGAGTTTGATACCGTGGTACAACTCTTGGGGCTGGAGAAACTGCTCGACCGTTTTCCCTTCACTCTCTCCGGCGGGGAAAAGCAGCGGGTCGCCATAGGCCGGGCCTTGCTGACCCGCCCAGAGATCCTCTTGATGGATGAACCGCTGGCATCGCTCGACTTACCGCGCAAGCGCGAGCTGTTGCCCTACTTACAGCGGCTCACCGCCGAACTTAAGCTGCCGATTATCTATGTCAGCCACAGTCTGGATGAAATTCTGCAACTGGCGGATCAGATGCTGGTGCTGGACAAGGGCCGCTGCGTCCTCAGTGGCCCGCTGGAACAGGTGTGGGACAGTGACGAGCTGAGACCCTGGCTCAGTGCTCAGGAGCAAAGCTCCTTGCTGCATGCCACTGTGGCCGAGAGTCATCCCGAATATGCCATGACCCGTTTGCAGCTCGCCGATGGCAACAGCTTGTGGGTCAATGAACTGTTGCCCAAACAGGATAAGCCGATACGGGTGCGGGTTCACAGCAACCAGGTCTCTGTGTGCCTGCAGGTGCCGAGCGGCAGCAGTATTCGCAATATCCTGCCGGTAACCCTGGAAGAGGTGAGCCGGGTCGACAGCCGCGACTATGTGCAGCTCAGGCTGAGGCTGGCGGGTATGCCGCTGTGGGCCAATATTACCCGCTGGGCCCTTGAGGAGCTGGCGTTGCAACCCGGTATGTCGCTCTTCGCCCAGATTAAAGGGGTCAGCCTCACGGCCGCCGACTTGGCCCGTTCTCACTGAGGTGCAACAGAAGATCAACTACTGTTACAAAGTCTCGGGTGATTTTTGGTATCAAAATGGCTAAATTTAAGATATTTGGCCACTTTTTCAGATACTATTGTGCAAGTTTCAGGCTTGGCACTCGAGGAATAGCCCATGGGACAAGAAACCTCCAAGATTCTGGTTGTCGATGATGATATGAGGCTGCGGGCCTTGCTGGAGCGCTATCTGATGGAACAAGGCTATCAGGTACGCAGCGCCGCCAATGCAGAGCAGATGGATCGCTTGCTGGAGCGGGAGAACTTTCACCTGCTGGTGCTCGACCTTATGTTGCCGGGAGAAGATGGCCTGTCCATCTGCCGCCGCTTGCGACAACAGGGCAACCCACTGCCGATAGTGATGCTGACCGCCAAGGGCGATGAAGTCGACCGCATCATAGGCCTGGAGCTTGGCGCCGATGACTATCTGCCAAAACCCTTCAACCCCAGAGAATTACTGGCACGGATCAAGGCGGTAATGCGCCGTCAGGTGCAGGAGATCCCCGGCGCGCCTTCGCAGCAGGAAGAGATGGTCAGTTTCGGCGAGTTCAGCCTCAACCTGGCTACCCGCGAGATGTACCACAATGAAGAGTCCATCGCCCTCACCAGTGGTGAATTTGCCGTGCTCAAGGTGTTGGTGACCCACCCCAGGGAGCCCTTGTCCCGCGACAAGCTGATGAATCTGGCCCGTGGCCGCGACTATTCGGCGTTGGAGCGCTCTATCGACGTTCAGGTTTCCCGGCTTAGGCGGCTGATTGAAAAGGATCCCGCCAACCCGCGCTATATCCAAACGGTTTGGGGACTGGGGTACGTGTTTGTGCCAGATGGTGCCGCCCGTAAATGAAGCTGCGCTGGTGGCAACGCCTGTTGCCCAGGAGTGCCTTCAGCCAAACGGTAATGCTGATAGGCTGCCTGTTGCTGATCAATCAGCTGGTCTCCTATTTGACTGTGACGGTTTATTTCATTAAGCCCAGTTACCAGCAGATCAACCAGCTTATCGCCCGCCAGATCAATCTGTTGTTTGTCGATGGGGTCGAGGTGGGCCGGGAACACCTCACCATAGTGGACGCCCTCAATGCCAAGGTGCGCGACGATGGCATGCATGTCTATAACCAGAAACAGGCCAGGGAAGCCGGTATCGAGCGGGCGACCTACTATGGTTTCCTCTCAACCCAGATGTCGGAATATCTCGGTGGCCCGGCTGAAGTGCGTATTGCCCAGAGCAATCTGCTGCAGATCTGGATCCGCCCACCTCAGGCTCCCTCCATCTGGATCAAGGTTCCCCTCAATGGCTGGAACGAAAATGCCCTGTCGCCCCTTAACCTCTATCTGCTGGTGATAGGCGCCTTGAGTGTCGCCGGTGGCTGGTGGTTTGCCCGGCAACAGAACCGGCCGCTGCGGCGGCTGCAAAAGGCGGCTATCTCAGTTTCCAGAGGCAATTTCCCTGACCCGCTGCCGCTGACCGGCTCCAGTGAGCTCGTCGAAGTGACCAATGCCTTCAACCGTATGTCCCAGAGTATGAAACAGCTGGAGCAGGACAGGGCGCTGCTGATGGCGGGGATTTCCCACGACCTTAGAACACCCCTGACCCGAATTCGTCTGGCTTCCGAGATGATGGTGGACGACGATGCCTACCTGCAGGAGGGCATAGTCAAAGACATTGAAGACATGGATGCCATCATCAATCAGTTTATCGCCTATATCCGCCAGGATCAGGAGAGCATTCGTGAGCCGGAACAGATCAACCGTTTAATCCGTGAAGTGGCCCAGGCCGAGAGCAACAGAGTCGGTGAGATAGAGCTGGTACTGGCCGAGTGCCCCGAAGTGCCGATGCAGAGCCTGGCCATCAAGCGGGTGATCGGCAATCTGGTGGAAAACGCCTTCCGCTATGGCCGCGGCTGGATCCGTATCGCTTCCCAAGTGGAAAAACACCGCATAGGTTTCAGTGTGGAAGACAATGGCCCGGGTATTGCCGAGAGCCAGATCCCCAAGCTGTTCCAGCCCTTTACCCAAGGTGACAGTGCCCGCGGCAGCGTCGGCTCAGGGTTGGGACTGGCGATCATCAAACGCATCATAGACAGGCATCAGGGCAAGGTCATTCTCAGCAATCGCCCCCAGGGTGGGCTGCACGCTCAGGTGTGGTTGCCAAGAGATTAACACGCCATACGCTTTATGGCCGATTGTCATTCAACTGTCATGCTCCAGTCATAAACTGCGCTCAGTTCAATCAATTGGGCGCAGTTTGCCATGAAGATTTCCACCCTTTCTCTCGGCGCTTCGGCGTTGTTGCTCTTGTTGGCGGCCTTGCTCGCCTCACTGGTGCTCTGGAGCAGTGAACAGAGACAAGAGGCAGAACTGCAGAGCCAGACGCTGCAAGGCTTGCAGCAAGAATTTTTGGTGGATATCCGTGCCAATCTGGATAAGTATCTCGCCAGTGGCGATGCCGGGCGATTGGAGCAGGCCAGAGCCCAGCTCAATGATATTCATGACCGTTTGCCGACAGATTCACAGTTGGCACAGGAGCTGGCGCAATTGGTGACTGCTCTGGATGGCAAATACCGCGCCGCCGGCAAGTTGGCCGGAAATCCCAGGCAGCTGTTGGCCCATGCCGAAACCGAAATGTTGGACAACAACAAGCGCCTGGCGGATTACGGTGATCAAGGGCTGGCAACGGCGCCACAAGTGGCGCATGAATATCTGCAGCTCAGTCGGGAGCTTCCGCCACTGGTTTACCAGTTGTCACAGCTGACCCAGGATTACCTGCTCGGACGGGAGCAAAGACTCAAGCCTTACCTCGACAGCACCATAACCCAGTTGGCCGACTGGCATGACAGACTCAGCGCCTTGCCATTGCTTGGTCTCTATCGCACTGTAGAGGCGGATGAATTTGCCCTGGGTGACGATGAACCCGAGCGTGAGGAGATAGGCGAGAGCTACCGCGCCGAACTTCTGAGTCTTAGCAGTCGCTACGCCAAGGAAGTGACCAATACCGAGCAGCAACTGTTGGATAACCGCCAAATGCAGGATGCGCTGCGCGCCGATATGCACAAGTTGCAGCAGAACTTACTGACCATGGCCGCTGAGCAGCAACAACGTACCGACAAGCTCAAACACGAGCTGCAGCTTTGGCTCTATCTGGCTTTGGGAGTGCTGGCCTTATTTGCCGTGGCTTATTTGATTTTGCAGCAGCTCAGGGTGGTGAAACCGTTGCAACTGCTCAACACCGCCTTCAGTCAGCTGAGTGAGTCCAATACCCGCGAGCGCCTCAATATCAGTCGTCGCTGTGAAACCGGCCAGATAGCCGCCCATTTCAATGCTCTGCTGAATCGTTTCGAGTCAGAGGATGAACAGCAGCGGCAGCAATTGGCGCGTATCTCCCAAAGCCTATCGGCCCTGGTGCAAAAAATCAGTGAAATGGCCGGTAGTACCCGTGAGACCCAACAAGTGGTGGATCAGGCTCGGCAGCAAACGCTGGAGCTCAGTGAATTGGCCGGACTGGTGAGTGACAGCTCAGCTTCGCTGGCCACCCGTGCCAGCAATACCGCCGAACAGATGCACCAGAGTGAACTCGAAGCGCAGCAGATGCTGGAGGCCACAGATTCAACCCGCACCGCCGTTGCCGAGTGTCATCAAGCGCTTGCCAGTCTGGATGATTCAGTGGCGGCTGTGGCGGGAATCATCGACGTGATAGGCAATATCGCCGGGCAGACTAATCTGTTGGCGCTCAATGCCGCCATAGAAGCCGCCCGTGCCGGTGAGCAGGGGCGAGGTTTTGCCGTGGTGGCCGATGAGGTGCGCAGCCTTTCCAGTCGCACCCAGAGCTCGCTCGATGAGATAGGTGCCATTCTCAATCGGCTCACCAATGCCAACAAGAGTCTGGGGCAGAGTATGGATGGCATAGCCGAGGCGACCGACAGGCAGAGACAGAGAGCCGAGAGTCTGAAACAACTGGCGCAGGAGGTGAGACAGCAGGCTTTTGCCATGGCGAGCGGGACCCAGCAGGGTACTGAGTATGCCCAGTCACAGCTGGCGCATCTGCAATCCTTCTCCAGCGCCATGGAACAGCTGCGCAGCCAGGCGATCACCGCCTCAGAGCAGGGGCAGGCAATCGCCTCTCAGGTGGCTGCAGGTGTCGCCGAGATAGAACAGAATCTCGGCATTAAAGCTGCCTGAGTCGCTATTAGAGACTCGCCAGTATGGTTTCGGCCTTGCTGACTTCGAAAGTCTTGGGGGCTTCCACATTTAGCAAAGAAACCACGCCATCGTCTATCACCATGGCATAGCGCTGCGAGCGTAAGCCTCCGAAGGCGCCAGTGTCCATTTCCAGCCCCAGCGCCTTGGTGAAGGCTCCATCACCATCGGCCAACATCATGATCTCACCGGCATTTTGGGCTTCACCCCAGGCTTTCATCACAAAGGCATCGTTGACCGATACACAGGCAATGATATCGACGCCCTTGGCCTTGAGTTCATCGGCCAGCACCACATAACCCGGCAGGTGAGCCTCGGAGCAGGTGGGGGTAAAGGCACCTGGAACAGCAAACAGCACGGCCTTCTTGCCGGCAAACAGTTCCTTAACCTTGTGGTTGATCATGCCCTCTTTACCGAGTTGGCTCAGAGTGGCATCCGGCAGAGCTTGACCTTGTGCAATCATGGTATTAGTCCTTTCAGTTGGAATTACAAACCATCATAGCCGTTAATGGAATGGACAAACACAGACATTCTACAGGGGCAATCAGGTGGCAGCCGGCCGGCGCCGAAACAGCGTTCGTAATGCCAGCCAGCATAAGCTGAACAGCAGTTCGGCCGAGGCTGCGAGCAGCAGGCCACTGAGCAGGCCAATGGCAATGGCATCGCCCTTGAGCAGAATATTGTGGCTGTAGTTGTCCCACACTTCGCGGCGGATATCCGCCTGTGGCGCAAACGCCAGTTGCAGGTAGGGGCTGTAGAGACTCTCGCGGAAGTCGGCCAAGGCCTGCTGCAACTCGGAGCGGCGTTCTACCATGGCGTTGAGCTTGTCGCCGCCGGAGGTAAATACCGGATCTTTGTTGGTCACATAGTGGGCGATAAGTTTATCCAGATCGCCACCGAAGAAACGGTCGGCATCGCGCTGAAACCCGGCCAATTGGGTTTGGATCTCGCTCAGGTGGGCCTGCAGGCTCTTGCCATATTGATCGACAAAGCCAGGTAGCTGAATCCCCGCCAGCACCCCTACAAAGAACAGCAGCAGTCTGAGATAGTCGCGTATGGTTCTAAGCATCATGCCTCCCTGAGTTCTGGCCAAACCAGATTGCCGCAGCCGCCCTGTATCTTAACTGACCGCTTCTGGCTTTGTTGCCGCTCTATCTTTGTCGCCCATAGCACACAGGGCTGCAACCAAAATGGATGCTGACTCAAGCGGGCGGTTTTGACAAGTGCCTGCCGCTGAACACAGGCTTGGCATAGCAGAGCCTCCTCAAGCGCAATGATGCGGGCTACTGTTCCGCCGGAGGCTTGATCCCATATTGGGACAGGGAATCAATAAATTCCTGCTTTTGGTAGCTGATAGCACGCTTAAGTGCCTTATGGCCCTGCGGAAGTATGTCAGCACCGAGCTTGCTCAAAACATAGTTAAAGTCCTGGATATCACTGGTTCTCACCATCTGCTCCAGCATGGTTTCCCCCGAGTGGCTGACCAGGGTCAAGTCAGCCTTTGACTCAACCAAGGCCTTTACCACCTCAAGATTGCTTTTTTCACCTGCTCCTTGAATCGGATTGGCGGCGTACATCAACGCAGGGCGGCCGTCACTATCTCTGGCATTCACATCGACATTGATGCCGATAAGGTATTTGACCGTGTCCAGGTGTCGGTACATTGATGCCGCCATTAAAGCGGTTTCCTGGCGACTCCCAGAATGCCCGTTAATGTCGGCGCCTCTTTCAACCAGGAGTTTGACCATCTCTACGCTCTCTTTCCCCGCAGCCGAGTACAATAACTCAACCAAGGTTTCAGCCGTGAGAAGGCCTGGCGGCGCGTTGTCGAGTAATTGTCTGGTTATTTCCAGTTGGCTACTCATAACGGCTCTCTCAATATCTTGTTTGGTGATATTGGCGCCGTGGCGTACCAGAGTAGTGACATAATCCAGCCGGCCAAACCAAGCTGCGTAATACAAGGGGCTGTTGCCAGAGTCGTTGGTTTGATTAATGTCGGCACCACTCTCCACCAGATAATTAAAGACTTTGGCATCATCTGTGCCCACGAGTTGATGCAGCAGGGTCTCTTTATAGCTTCCCTTGACGTTTAAATTGGCGCCCTTGGCCACCAAATAGCGCACAACCTCTAGGTTGTCATCACGCACGGAGTAAGCGAGAGCGGTCACTCCGTCTGTGTCCTGGGTATCGAGTTTCGCCCCCTTATTCAAAAGATACTTCACTATATCCAGGTCGCCCCGATTCGCAGATATCATCAGCGGTGTACTGCTGCGCTCGGCATTTATTACCAGTAGGGCATTGATGTCGGCGCCCTTGGATACCAGGTACTTAATCGAAGCCAGGCTGCCGGCCGATACGGCCGTCTTGAGCATCTGCTCCTTGTTGCCAAGGGCGACTCTTTGCTGTTTTACCAGGTAATCCAAAATCTCTGTGGCACCGTTTTTGAGCGCAATGATGGAAATCTCTTCGGCATATTCCTTGGAGAGCACCTGGCCGGTTTTATTCAATAATGACTTGAAGATATCCAGATGATTATTGTGGGCCGCTATCTCCGGTAACCCCCAGCCGCCGTTATTCTTTTGTTCGAGATTGGCGCCGTTCTCCAGCAGCAAAGAGATCGCCTGCTGATGGCCAAACTCGACGGCCACCATCAGAGCCGTCCAGCCATATTGGTTTGAGGCGTTAATATCGATATTTTTCTCAAGCAGAAAAGAGATCAGGGCCAGATCCCCCAACTTGGCGGCAACCAGCAGAGAGTTGAAACCATTTTGACTACTGGCGTGAATATCGGCGCCTTGCTCAATCAGCAGCTTTGCCATCTCAGGAGTGGGTGACATCAACAGCGCATTCCAGCCGGCAGTGTTCTCAAGGTTGATGTCAGCGCCCTGAGCAATCAGCTGCTTTACCGAGTCCAGTTGGCCATCCAATACAGCTCGCATCAGTGGCGACAGACCCTCCTCATCCAAACTGTTCAGCTTGTGTGCCGCAGTTGTGGCTGCTGCTGTCTCGGGCTTAGTGGTTGCGGCCATAGCGGGTTTGCCAAAGAGAAAGATTCCCATCAAAACACATACAAACATCATCCTTAACTGCATTGTGATATTTCCTGAACTCTGTTTATGGGGCGGATCCGATAAGTCTTGCCCAAAAGTGCGGAGCAAAATATGCGGCGAGCCACAAAATGGCGCGGCTCTATGTTCCTTGTCAACTCAGTTCATCGCCGCTTTGACATAGACATCGAAGCGGTTTTTCTTGGTGGCGATAACAGTGCTGGGTTTAACCCCGGCCAGGTTTTCGGCGTAGTCCGGCCGTTTGACCACTACCCGCTTGCTCGCCAGTGCCAGCGCCGGGGCCAGCAAGCCATCGGCATCGGTATCGGCGCCGACCAGGGTCTGAAATACCCGCATCTCTTTTTTTACCAATGCCGACTTGTCTCTGTGGGGATACATGGGGTCCAGATAGACCACATCCGGTTGCGGACTTATCTGGCTCAGCGCTTCCAGACTGGAGTCGTGCAGCAACGTCATTCTTTGCTGCATCCAGGGGCCGATTTCGCTGTCCTGATAACCGCGGCTGAGACCGTCTTCCAGTAGCGCCGCCACCAAGGGATTGCGTTCAATCAGAGTCATTTGGCAGCCAAGGCTTGCCAGCACAAAGGCGTCACGGCCAAGACCGGCCGTGGCATCTACCACTGAGGGGCAGGCGCCTTGCTTGAGACCGACCGCCTTGGCTATGGCCTGGCCACGGCCGCCGCCGAACTTACGTCTGTGGGCCACGGCGCCGCCGATAAAATCGACACAGATACCGCCAAGCTTGGGTTCGTCACGCTTGAACAGGGTCAGCATCTCCTGCTCAAACCTCAAGGCAAACACAGAGTCTTCTGAATGCTTCAGGCCCCAGCGCTCGGCAATGGCGCACAGACGCGGCTCCCGGGTATCAAAATAAATGCTATGGCTTGGCTGCTTCACTGAGTTTGAGTCCTTGGCTGAATTGGCGCCATTATGCCAAATGCCAACCTGACTGAATACGTTCGGCTGCAACTCGCAGGCAGAGCAGCTATAATGCCGCGGTCATTTACCCGTCAGTCATTGGGGAACTCATGCTCAGCTACCGTCACGGTTTTCATGCCGGCAACTATGCCGATGTGCTCAAACATTCCATCTTGTTGCAGGCGCTGAGCTTGTTGCAGAAGAAAGATAAACCTTTGGTTTATATCGATACCCATGCCGGTGCCGGTGGCTATGCACTGGAAGATGATTTCGCCCAAAAGACAGGGGAATATCTGGAAGGTATAGGCAAGCTCTGGCAGGAAACGAGTGTGCCGCAGGCGATGACAGCCTATCTGGAGGCGGTACGCCATTTCAATGAAGGCAACGAGGAGCAGGCCACAGATGAGCTGGCCTGGTATCCCGGATCTCCGGCGATAGTGGATATGCACCTTAGAGAGCAGGACAGAATGCTGCTGCACGAGCTGCATAATACCGATGTCGAACTGCTGCAGGAGTATTTTGAAGGTGCCCGTCAGGTGAAGCTGGTTCACGGCGACGGTCTGCAGGGCCTGTTGGCCGCGGTGCCGCCACTGGAGCGTCGGGCACTGGTGCTGGTGGATCCCAGCTATGAGCTCAAGAGTGACTATCAGGATGTGGCCGATACCCTGATAAAAGCTCATCGCAAGTTTGCCACCGGGGTGTATCTGCTCTGGTATCCGGTCGTCAATCGGGCCCAGACTGAAGCCATGCTGACGAAGCTGAAAGACAGCGGCATTCGGCGCCAGTTACGGATAGAGCAGAGTATCAAGCCTGACTCGGATGAATTCGGTATGACGGCGGCGGGTCTGTGGGTCATCAACCCGCCCTGGCAGTTGGATACCCAGGCCGAAGAGCTGCTGGCCTGGCTTCACCCCAGGCTCAATCAGGGTGGCGGCAGCGTCACTGTCTCCTGGGAAGTGGGCGAGTAAGCTTGGTTCCATCATAAAAACTGTTGGCCGGGTCACTGGGTATTAATTGGGTACTAAGTCGGATACCGAGTTGTGTACTAACGGCCCGGCCTGTTAACAGTGGCCTTTACGGCGTCTAAGCGACTGTGGTGACAAGCGGCTGTGGTGAATTATTCCGACAGTGCTTTCAGCTCGGCCAGCGTCGCCTCATCTACGAGCCCTAGCGCCAGCGCCTGCTGCGGATTGGTCTCTATCAAATAGGCACTGATACTCATCATATTGCGCAGTGCCATGCCGTTGGGGCCATCGTAAGCCGGCTGCTCGTTCCACTGATCCTGAGCCCAGGCGGCCCAAGTGGCCTTGAGGCTGTAGCCCGCCTCACAGAAGATGGTGCGGGTCAGTTGGCTGCCCTGATCCAGCATCTCCTCGTCGTTCACGCTGTTGTCTAGCTCGCCCTTGTGGCTTTGCATGACTTGCTTTACTGCCGCTATCGCTTCGGCGGTTGCGGGAACCGGCCCAAGTTGGCTGTCATCACAGGCTATTACGCTGGAAAAGGGCATCAGCAGACAGGCACAAAGGCCGAGGGACTTGAGGTTAAACATCTTCACTTCCTTGTTGTTGCGCCTCTCAGGCGCGGCTCAAATTGCGGTAGCGCTCCAGCAAAATTTTCACCCGTTTCACATAAGCGCGGGTTTCCGGGTAGGGTGGCACGCCGCGATATTGGGTCACTGTGGTAGGGCCGGCATTGTAGGCCGCCAGCGCCCGGGTCATGTCGCCATCGAAACGGGCCAGCATCTGCGCCAGATAGCGGCTACCGGCATCAATGTTCTGTGATACCACAAAGGCGTTGCTGACACCAAGCTCTTTGGCGGTATCCGGCATCAACTGCATCAGCCCCATGGCGCCGGTACGAGACAGGGCCTTGGCGTTGAAGGCCGACTCGGCGTGGATCACCGCCCGGATTAGCGCAGGATCCAGATTGTAAGTTTGGGCGGCGAGGGCGATTTCGGCGGCATAGTCACTGTCAAACAGAGGGATTGCCTGCCAGTTTACCTTGGAGTCCGGTCGGCAGGCGAAGCAATCATAGAGAATGATCTGATACTCCTGGCTGCCGGGGGGCTTGTCGCTGAATGCCATCACACCGTTGGCCTGGCGGTATTGATAGACTTTACGCTTCGGCAGACTGCTGTCACTGATGCCGTGTTCGGAGTAACGCGCCACTATACGGGGTTTGGCCGAAGGCTCTTTAGTTACAGCTGAATTTTTTTCACCCATGACTGAAGGCTCTTTACTTATAGCTGAGGGATCTTTACCTATAGCTGAAGGATCTTCACCCATAGTGGCCTCTTTCGAAGGCATAGGTATCTCGGTGCCGGCAAACGCAGCAAAGGGCAGCGCCGAGCTCAGCAGCCAGAGTAGCAAAGAGATGAGTCCTTGGCCGGAAGTGTGCTTCACGCCTGATAACCCGCCCGTGTTTCCAGTTTCAATATGTCAATGATAGCAAAGAGTTGCTGCATTTCACTGTGGATCTGGCTGAACTCCTTTTCGAAGGTGGCTCCCTCAAAGATGGAGGCGGTCTCGAATCTATCCTTGTTACTGGGAAACAGGATCAACAGCTGCCTGCCGTGGAAGGCGCAGCGCAGATCCCGGCCAAACTTCTTGCTCAAATCCAGCAAACGCTCCATAAACAAGGGGTTCATCAACACCCGGCCATTGATCTGATTGTCGGCAAAGACATCGAACTCTTTTTCGAACACAGGATCTTCCAGCTTCATCTGCTTCAGCCCCGAATAGCTGGAGGAGAGTTTCCCCAGCAGGCCGCGGTCGCGGATCAATACCGCATGGCAGCCGAAGTTTTGTGGCACGGTAAAGGTCATGGCCAGTCCCTTGAATACCTCGCTGGTACGCTTCTTATTCTTGCTATCCCGATATTCTGACTTCAGCACTAATTCACTGATCCCCAGTTCGACCTGTTTATAGCTACCGGTAATAAAATCATTGGAATGCGCTATGTCGTGCTTGGGCAAAATGCCGGCATCACGAAAGGGTCGCAGTGGCAAACCATCGTTGGGACTAAAGGTAAAGTCGTCGCCGAAATAGCGGAAGATCAGCGGGAACAGATCTTTTTTAACCTGTGTTTGAAACGCCTTGATGGGTTTCTTACACCAGAAAAACATCAGCAAAACCGGAGTAAGGGCGAGGGCAAACGAAGCTTCCGGGCCAAGGGAACTGTAGTACATAAGGTCGTACCAATAGTGCCAAACCAGCAGCAGAGTCACCACAAGTGTCAGTACAAACAGGGCTACCCGGGTTCGGCACTGCTTGAGGCTCTTGATCCTCAGTCTTTCATACTTACTGGCCTTGGGCTGTATATGCTGGCGATAGTATTGCTGCAGCTTGGGCAGGTCTTCGCTGGGGGCCTGTAAGCCTTTTCCCGGGCGTACCGGGGAAATCTTGGCCCCCATCAGGAAGGTGATAATATTCACGGGTCAATCTTTTACTCTGTCTCAGTTCAAATAGTCGCCGGCATTGACCGGACTTTTGGCGCTTTCATCCGCCTCATAGAAGGGCAGAGCCTGTACCTTGGCCATGGAAGCTATGATTGAACCCGGGAAAATTTCCACCGCATTGTTGAGTTCAGTGACTGCCGAGTTGTAGAAACGCCGAGCCGCAGAAATATGGGCCTCCACTTCGTTATAGGTCTGCATCGCCTGCAACATGGTGTTGTCTGACTTGAGTTCAGGGTAGTTTTCTACCGACACCATCAACTGGCCAACACGGCTGTTGAGCTGGTTGGCCAAATCCAGATGTTGTTTTACCGCATCTGTGTCGGCCGGATTGTAGCTTTGGGTCAGTTGAGTGCGTAATTCGGTGATCTCGGTCAGCAGCTGTTTTTCATGATCCATGAAGCGCTTGGCTATGGTGAGAATATTGGGCAGCAGATTGGCCCTTTTCTTGAGCTGGACATCTATGCCAGAGAGGGCTTCACGGGCCGTGTTGCGTTTTTTTATCAGGCTGACATACCAGAGATAAATCAGTATCACGGCGATCGCCAGTATCAACAAAAATCCATCCATATTTGCTAAAGTTCCATGCAGTTTTTTCTGAACTGCGCCAGCTAACCATAAAATGGCCGCAAATGCATCTTTGTTGTGATTTTGAACCTATGCTGGCCCCTTTACGGCGAGTCTTGCCAAGTCAATGAAAACCATAACTTATATGGCTTTAAAGATAGATTTAAGCAAAATCCTGTAAATCAAAGGTTTGGGCTGTACGTTTTTAGTACATTGAAACATTATCTAAATGATTCATTTGAAATATTTATCTATTTTTGAGTGGTAAAAAAACAGCAACTTTTGACTCAAGTCTGTCGGAAGCCGCTATAGGCCATGGGAAAACTGTTTACCGTGCGTCAAAGCGAAGAAATGGAATCATACTATTTACAAACAGCTTTTATTATGTTCAGGCAAGGTTCAGACAGCGTATTGTAAATTGTAATGACACAACGTTGGGGCAAAGCGAATTAGTTCAGCGAATTTGCCTTTATGGACCCGCCCTGGGTCCTTTTTTTTACCTCTAATTTCCCGTCATTCTTTCAGGTTAAGTTTCAGTTAAAAGTGTCGCGGCAAAATGGCCGGCCGCTTGTCGTAGATGTTACGGCCATGAAAATAGAACCGGCAGCCGAGCCGGCAGACAGGGAAATCAGATGCAGTCCAATCATTCTCAGCAACCGCTCGAAACCGCCAAGAGTGGCTGGTTTATCCGCTTCCTCAATGTGGTGGAGCGCCTTGGCAACCTTTTGCCACATCCCATCACACTATTTGCGTTGTTTTGCGCAGCCGTCATCCTGATCTCCGGCATTGCCGGTTATTTTGAAGTCACAGTGGTGGACCCTCGTCCCGAAGGCGCCAGTGGCCGCAGCGCCGATGGCCTGATCCATGTGGTCAGCCTGATGAATGCCGAAGGGCTGCGGATGATAGTCTCCAACCTGGTGACCAACTTTACCGGTTTTACGCCGCTGGGCACTGTATTGGTGGCCTTGCTCGGGGTAGGGATTGCCGAACGCTCAGGACTCTTGTCCGCCGGCATGCGGGCGCTGGTGATGGGGGCCTCCAAGCGCCTGGTTACCCTGACTATTGTCTTTGCCGGAATCGTCTCCAATACCGCCGCCGAGCTGGGTTATGTCGTGCTGATCCCCATGGCGGCGATGATCTTCCATTCTCTTGGCAGGCATCCCTTGGCGGGGTTGGCGGCGGCCTTTGCCGGGGTATCCGGTGGCTACAGTGCCAACCTCCTGCTGGGAACCGTGGATCCCCTGTTATCCGGGATCACCGAAGCGGCGGCGCAGATGATAGACCCTGACTACACTGTGGGCCCCGAGGTCAACTGGTACTTCATGTTTGTCTCCACCTTTGTGATCTCTTTCCTCGGCGCCTTGGTGACAGAGAAAATCGTTGAACCCAAGCTCGGTCGCTATGATGTCTCTGAAGCCAGTGTCGATTTGGAAGATCAGCGGATGGAAACCGTCACCGAACTGGAGAAAAAAGGGCTGAAAATGGCTGGTTTGGCGGCGCTGCTGCTCGGCGCAGTCTTGGCCTTGACCGTGGTACCCGAGTGGGGCCCACTGCGTCACCCCGAGACGGGGGAAGTGGCCGGTTCGCCGTTTCTCAAGGGAATCGTGGTGTTTATCTTTGTCTGCTTTGCCATTCCCGGGCTGGTATACGGTAAGGTGGTGGGCACCATGAAAAAAGATACCGATGTGATCAACGCCATGTCCCACAGTATGAGCACCATGGGCATGTATATCGTATTGGTGTTTTTTGCCTCGCAGTTTGTTGCCTTCTTCAAGTGGACCAATCTGGGCGCCGTGCTGGCGGTGACCGGCGCCGATGCCCTCAGCGCCCTGGGGCTGACCGGGCCGATAGTCTTCCTGCTGTTTATCATGATGTGTGGCTTTATCAACTTGATGCTCGGCAGTGCCTCGGCCCAGTGGGCAGTGACGGCGCCGATATTTGTGCCCATGTTGATGTTGGTGGGTTATGCGCCGGAAACCATTCAGGCGGCCTATCGAATAGGTGACTCAGTGACTAACCTGATCACGCCCATGATGAGTTACTTTGGCCTGATCCTGGCGGTCGCCGCGCGCTACAAGAAGGACCTGGGGATAGGTACTCTGGTGGCTACCATGTTGCCATACACGCTGGTATTTTTCGTCGGTTGGACCCTGTTCTTCTTCCTCTGGGTATTCGGCCTGGGGCTGCCGGTTGGCCCAGGTGCGGCTACCTACTATTCACCGGCGGGCTGATGGTCTGTAACAGTGAATGACTGAGGATTTTAGTGGGAAGGGGCTTAGGTGATATACGCTAGCCCCTTTTTTAATCTTTTGGCTTTATTCGGCGCCGCGGCTTAAGGACGGCTAAAGCCAGAGTAAGTCTTGCGCCAGTTGCTGGGGCTCACCCCCAGGGCGCGTTTGAAGGCGTCTCGCAGACCGGCGGCACTGGCAAAACCGCAGCTGGAGGCAATCAGTTCCACCGACATATGGCTCGACTCGAGCAAGGATTGCGCCCGGCGGATCCGCGCCTGCCCCAGCCATGCCATAGGCGCCAGTCCGGTTTGCTCCCGGAACTTACGGTTCAGGCTACGCTGGCTTAAACAGGCTCTTTCTGCCAGTTGTGCCAAGGTCAAAGGCAGGTGCAGATTGTCCATCAACCAGAGTTGCAAATTGGCCAGCTGTTGCTGCTGCGGCAGCCATTGGCGATGAATTCTTTGCGACTGACAACCCTGACGCTCGAGCGGCATCACAAAGAAGTCGGCCGTGGTCTCGGCGGCCTGGGCACCAAAGTCACTGGCTATCATATGCAGACACAGATCCTGGCCCGCGGCCAATCCCGCCGAGGTCAATAGCTGGCCGTTGTCGACAAACAGCATGTCCTCTTCCACCTCTATATTGGGATAACGCTTGGCCAGTTCGGGCGTCAGTTGCCAGTGGGTAGTTGCCCTGAGGTTATCCAACAGGCCTGCGGCGGCCAATACGCAGGCGCCGGTGCAGATAGATGCCAGTCGCACTCCGGCCCTCGCGGCTTGCTGCAGCGCTTGAAGGACCTCGGGCTCGTTGAACGCCAGGGGATTGCGGATCCCGGGGATTATCACAGTATCCACTTGACTCAGCAGCTCAAGCGGGGCGATATCCGAGATGCCCAATGCGCCGCTGCAGATGGATTGCTCCGGGCCGCAAAAGCTTACCTGGTAAGGTTTGTGGCCGCCGCTCAGGGAAACCAGAGGAAACATCTGGTAAGGAATGGCGAGATCGAAGGCGACAAAATCCCTCAGTACCAGAATCGCAATCCTGTGCTGAGGTTGAGAAAGAGCTGAAGACATATTTCCTGCCTGGCGCCATTCCGGCGGCCCAATAGCGTATGTGTGCAAGGCAATCTAGTTCAAGCTCAAAACCCTGTACAGCGGCTTGTGGCCAAAGTGACCGCCTGGATCACAGCCTGCCCAAGTTGGCCAGACTCTTGCGGCAATTGGCCGGTAACCGGCTGTTGCAGCCTGCAATAGGTTACTAATCTCAACGGGACTTTCTGACTCAAAGGAGCGTTTATGAACCGTCGAGACTTTACCTTATCCTGCCTGGGAACGCTGGCCGCAGCCTCTCTGGGCGGCGTGACACCTCAAGTGCTGGCCGCGGGCGCCTCAGGCCAACGGCCGGCAGCAAACTCTTTACCCGCCGGCACCAAAGCCAGCACGAGCGGCAAGCCACATATCGCCTTTGTACTGTATGAGGGCATGACAGCCCTGGATCTCATCGGGCCGGCTGAAGTGCTCGCCGGTGAACAGTTTGATGTGGACT
Organism: Shewanella sp. 38A_GOM-205m; assembly: GCF_000518445.1. Lineage (NCBI taxonomy): Bacteria > Pseudomonadati > Pseudomonadota > Gammaproteobacteria > Alteromonadales > Shewanellaceae > Shewanella > Shewanella sp. 38A_GOM-205m. The sequence goes on from NZ_JADP01000026.1 coordinate 78,892, forward strand.
TTGTCTGGTACGACAAGGAAGTGGTCTATGCCGAGAGCCGCGCCAACAAGCGTTTGGGGTTAATGCCAACCGCAACCTTTGCCGAGATTGAGCAGACAAACATTCTCTGCGTTCCGGGAACCAGTAATCCATACAAACAGCTGGAACGCACCGAAATGATTGACTGGGTGGCTCGGGTCGGCGCCAAGGCAGACTGGGTCACCAGCGTCTGTACCGGCTCATTTATTCTCGGGGCCGCCGGTTTGCTCAAGGGGTATAAGGCCACCTCTCATTGGGGCGTGTTGCAGGACTTGCGTTACTTTGGCGCCGAGCCTGTAGTCGATAGAGTGGTTCACGACCGCAATCGAGTCACAGGCGCCGGGGTCACTTCAGGGATCGATTTTGGCTTGCTGCTGCTGTCGCTGCTGACAGATGAGCAGACAGCCCGCGGCAAACAGCTGGTGCTTGAATATGATCCCCACCCCCCTTTTAACAGTGGTTCGCCCAAGCTTGCTTCTCCAGCCTTGTTGGAAGCGGTGCGCGGTGGATATATGGATTACCTGCAAGCGGTTGCCCCCAACTCCCGCAGCCAACTGCAGGCCCTGGCAAGCAACTTGGGGATCAAGCATCCCTGAGACAGGCCTTTAAGGTTTAGCTTCAAGGCGTTGTAAATGAGGACGAAAATGGTTCCGTTTTTGTTCTAACTATAAGCTATTGTTGAACTTTTTCTATTGTCATACACTATCGGGCCCTTTGGTTTGTTGGTTGGGCCCGCATGCGTTTTTCATCTGCACGTCTGTTGCTGCTAATGGCTTGGTTGGCCACGAGTTTTACCCTGGCCGCCGAGATAGGCGACACGGCCGTGGTCGGTAAACTCTATTTCAGCGGCGCCGAACTGCCCGGGCAATTGACTCCAGAGGGGGCCGGTGGGTGGCCGGAGCCTATTTGGTTGCTGTGGCTCATGGGCCTTGGCAGCTTCTTTTGCCGTTTTCGTTGTTTTGCGCTCTGGCTGCTTGCTTTGCTGGCGTTGCAACTCAAGTTTGTTATTCGGGTCGACGACAGCCTGCTGTGGAGCAGTTGGCTAGTGTTGCTATTGCCGACACAAGTTTTGTTTGGCCTGATTTTGCTGTTGATTGACCGGGGCGAGGGCGCACGAGCCCAGGTAATCACCCTTGACTGACGATAGTCCAAGTCCCAAGCCGTATTAAGGGAGAACAATAGATGTCCAGAAAAGCCAGAGCCGCCATGGTCTCGGTCTGCTCCAATATTTCGCTGATCATCATGAAGGTGGCGGCGGGTATTGTCAGTGGCTCGGTCAGTATCATTTCAGAAGCGATTCACTCCGCCATGGATTTGGTGGCGGCCTTGATCGCCCTGTTTGCCGTGCGCCGCGCCGATGTGCCGCCTGACTGGGATCATCCCTACGGCCACGACAAGATAGAGAATGTTTCCGGGGTTATTGAGGCGCTGTTGATTTTGGCGGCGGCCGGCTGGATTATTTTCGAGGCTGTCGGCAAGTTGCTCAGCCCCTCAGAGGTTGAAGGCCTGGGCTGGGGGGTATTGGTGATGCTGTTGTCGGCGCTGGTTAACACAGGCGTCAGTGCCTATCTCTACCGGGTGGCCAGGGAAGAGCAATCGGTGGCGCTTGAGGCCGATGCCCTGCACCTTAAGGCCGATGTGCTCACCTCGCTCGGGGTAGCCGTGGGGCTGCTGCTCATCTGGGTGGGTGGTTATTTTGGCCATAATCTGGCGCTGCTGGATCCCATAGTGGCCATAGGGGTGGCACTGTTTATTCTCAAAGAAGCGATAAGCATGTTGGATCAGGCCTTCAAGCCGCTGTTGGATCACAGCATCAGCGAAGAGGAGCTTAACCAGGCCGCCGAGATAATCGCGCACCACTGTCCCAATGAAGGCGGCTTTCACGACTTGCGTGGCCGTCAGGCGGGCAGACGGCGTCATATCGACTTCCACCTGACCTTGCCCAAGGAGATGAGTGTTGGCCATTCCCATGCCATTTGTGACCGTATCGAGCAGGCCTTGATGGCTGCCATCCCCCATGCGGCGGTGTTTATCCATGTGGAGCCGCTGGAAGAGCAGCCCGAAGAAGAAGGCTTACTGCAACAGGGCGCCTGAAGCGGCGCCAGTGTGGCTGCATCAGAGCCCTTGATGGGGGCCGAACACTTCATAGTGGATCTGCGTTTCCCCAATACCCAGGGCCAGCAACTGCGCCTTGATGCTCTGCATAAAGCCTATGGGGCCACAGCAGTAGAATTGGCCCTCGGATGGCAGCATGGCCGCTATCGGTTCCAGCACCATGGTGCCATTCAGGTCATAATCCTGTCCCTGAATATCAGTCTCAAGCGGCTGGCGATACCAGGTCAGCGCCTTGAGATTTGTCTGCTCGGCCTGTTTGCGGCGTATATCTTCGGCAAAAGCGTGCTGGGCGCCATTTTCACAGGCATGCAGCCATAGTGTCTCGGCGCAGTCTTGCTGCAGGCGGCTGTTTAACATGCTCAGCATAGGCGTCAGGCCAACTCCGGCAGATAGCAGTACAACCCGGGTGTCAGGCTCAGTATTCAGGAAAAAATCCCCCGCCGGCGGGATTAGCTCAAGCTCACTGCTGATATCGAATTCATTATGCAGCAGGTTGGAAACCAATCCTTCGTTTTCACGTTTAATGCTGATGCGATAGTTGCGGCCGTTGGGGGCATCCGACAATGAGTATTGGCGGATCTCGGTATGGGCCAGCGCCGGATGGCTGAGTTTGAGGTTCAGGTATTGCCCCGGCTTAAAATCGACCACAGGGCCGCCATCCTTGGGCGTGAGTTCGAAGGAGGTAATGGCGGCAGACTCGCGGCGTTTGTTGCTGACAACAAAGGTGCGGGTGCCGCTCCAACCTCCTTGTTTGCCTGCGGCATCGGCATAAATCTGTGCTTCGCGGCCAATAAAGATATTGGCCAACACCCCATAAGCCTTCTCCCAGGCGCCCAGTACCTCTGGCGTGACGGCATCGCCACCGAGTTCTTCCAGAGTGGCAAGCAGATGCTTGCCGACTATGGCGTATTGCTCGGGTTTGATCAGAAAGCCTGTGTGTTTCTGGGCAATTCTTTCCACGGCTTCACCGAGAACAGCCAGATTGTCGATATGTTGGGCATAGGCGGCGACGGCATTGAACAAGGCTACAGGCTGATCGCCCTTATGCTGATGAGCCAGGTTGAACACATCTTTCAATTCAGGATTGTGGTGGAACATGCGCTGATAGAAGTGTTTGGTCAGCTCTGGGCCGGCGGCAACCAGCAGGGGAATAGTACTCTTGACCACTTGGATAGTGTGTTGATCCAACATAAAGACAACCTCAAAGATTCATTTAAGTTATATGTTCAGCGATAAAATAAACATGCATTTGATTTGGATCAATAAAAATCCTGACTGGATCTGTCAGGCATTCAGTATGGTTCGCAAAAACACTCGTGTGCGTGATGTATATCTATGTTTTATCGTATCTGGACCCTGATTCTGGCTTGTTCGCTTCTTTGGTTTGCTTCTTTGGTTCGTTTCTCTGCTGCCGGCGCCAAGTTGCCTTCAGTGGCCAACAGTCTTGGCCAACAATGACTTTTGCCGTTAAAAAGCGGATAATTCCCCCAATTTTGCTCAATTTGACCCAGATCACAGCCGGTCGCCGGTTTTACCGCAGCGGCGAGTGTCATCGGGAGAGCGGGAAACCCCGCCGGAACTCGGAACTATCCAATGGAAATCAAAGTAAATTTTCTCGACAACCTCAGACTCGAAGCCAAGTTTGATGACTTCAGTGTCATTGCCGACCAGCCAATCCGCTACAAGGGTGATGGCTCGGCACCGAGCCCGTTCGACTACTTTCTGGCTTCATCAGCGCTGTGCGCCGCCTATTTTGTGAAGGTGTACTGTGTCGCCCGCGATATTCCTACCGAAGGCATTCGCCTGTCGCAAAACAACATAGTCGACCCGGAAAACCGTTATAACCAGATCTTCAAGATTCAGGTGGAACTGCCGGACACCATCTCTGACAAAGACCGTGAAGGCATACTGCGTTCCATCGACCGCTGCACTGTGAAGAAAGTGGTTCAGACCGGCCCCGAGTTCCAGCTGGAAACCGTGGATAACCTGGATCAGGACGCCCAGGCGATGCTGATGCTTAAGCCGGATGACAGCCACAGCACCTTTATTCTGGGTAAGGATCTGCCGTTGGAGCAGACCATAGCCAACATGACCAACACCTTGGCCGAACTGGGGATGAAGATAGAGATCTCCTCCTGGCGTAACCTGGTGCCCAACGTTTGGTCGCTGCATATCCGTGACGCCGCTTCGCCCAAGTGTTTTACCAACGGCAAGGGCGCAACCAAAGAGAGCGCGCTCTGCTCGGCTCTGGGCGAGTTTATCGAGCGTCTCAGCTGCAACTTCTTCTACAATGACCAGTATTTCGGCCCCGAGATCGCCAACGCCGAATTTGTTCATTATCCCAATGAGAAGTGGTTCCAGCCCGGCCCCAACGATGAGCTGCCGCCCGGAATCCTTGATGACTATTGCCTGGAAATCTACAACCCGGATGGTGAGCTCTGCGGCTCCAACCTTATCGACACCAACTCGGGCAATGTCGAGCGCGGCATCTGCGCCATTCCCTATGTGCGTCAGTCCGATGGCGAGACTGTGTATTTCCCCTCCAACCTGATTGAAAACCTGTATCTCAGCAACGGCATGAGCGCAGGCAACAATCTGGATGAGGCCAAGGTGCAGTGTCTGTCCGAGATTTTCGAGCGGGCGGTGAAGCGCCGCATCATAGAAGAGGAGCTGGTTCTGCCTGAGGTGCCGAAAGCCGTGCTGGCCAAGTACCCTTCGATAGTGGCCGGCATAGAGGCGCTGGAAGCCCAGGGTTTTCCGCTGGTGATCAAGGATGCCTCCCTCGGTGGCCAGTTCCCCGTCATGTGTGTGACCCTGATGAACCCCCGAACCGGCGGCGTGTTTGCCTCCTTCGGCGCCCACCCCAGGTTTGAGGTGGCGCTGGAGCGCAGCCTCACCGAACTGCTGCAGGGCCGCAGTTTCGAGGGCCTCAACGATGTGCAAAAGCCTACTTTCAACAGCATGGCAGTGCAGGAGCCGGAGAACTTTGTTGAACACTTTATCGACTCCAGCGGGGTGATCTCCTGGCGTTTCTTCAGTAGCAAGCCGGACTATGAGTTTGTCGAATGGGACTTCTCCGGCAGCAACGCCGAAGAGAGCCAGAGCCTGTTCGGGATTCTTGAAGATATGGGCAAAGAGGTCTACATTGCCGAGTTTACCGAGATAGGCAATGCCTGCCGGATCCTGGTGCCAGACTTCTCCGAGGTGTATCCGGTATCGGATCTGATTTGGGACAACACCAACAAGGCGCTGGACTACAGAGAAGATATTCTTAACCTGCATCGCCTCAGCGACAGCCAACTGCAAAGCCTGTCCGAGCGCCTCGAAGACAGCCAATTGGATATCTACACGGATATCATCACCCTGATAGGCATAGAGTTTGATGAAAACACCGTCTGGGGCCAACTGACGATACTCGAACTCAGATTGCTGATCTGTCTGGCCATAGGTGAACTGGAAGAAGCGCTGGAGCTGACCGAAACCTTCCTGCAGTACAACAACAATACCGTCGCTCGTGGCCTCTTCTATCAATGCCTGCAGGCGGTGTTGGAGATCAGCCTGGACGATGAACTCGAGCTGGACGACTACCGTTACAACTTAGGGCGTATGTTCGGCCAGGAAACTCTGGATGCCGCCATTGGTTCGGTCAATGGCACAGTGCGCTTCTACGGCCTGACCCCAACCAATATGCAGCTCGAAGGCCTGGAAAAACACCAGCGGCTGATCGAAAGCTACAAGAAGCTGCATGCTGCAAGGGCTAAGCTGGCCGCCAAGAAGTAGTTTTAGTTCAAGGGGCGTGTTTGCCCATTGATAATCCTTATTTGCACTGAATCGAAAGCCAATCCTCATGGATTGGCTTTTTTCTTTGGCTTATGCCAACCCAGATAAATGCTTCATTAGCTGTTAGCACCGTAATAGTTGCGGTTGCCGCATAGCGGGAAGTTGGTTGTGTTAGCCGCTGTGCCAGCGGCCTCAAGTCGTGGGGCTTCGCCCCACACCCGAGGAAAGGGGGCTGTATCGACTCGCCCCCTTTCCAAACCCCCAGCGACCCGCGACGCAGCGGACCCCCCCTTGTGCTTATGATGCCAATTCACTATCGCGCCAGACGCTCAGAGTCACATCCATGTGACTCTGGCCCAGCTCAACATCCTGTTTCGCGCTCGTTAGCTCGTCGCTAGGCGACACTCGCCCCTGATTAACTGGCGCAGAATAGGCATCTGCCGGACAGGAGTCCCAATGCCGTGAAGGGCAGGACGCCCGTGAACGGCCATGCCTCGCTACGCGATTGTCATCAACGCCCTGCGGCCGCTTCGAGCGGGAGTTGGTGCAATTCTGTTAGCACTGAGTAGCTTGAAACATCTGAAGTGTTTGCAGACATACACCCATTTTCTAGGCACAGGCGGAACTGTGACCTTCCGAGCCAGGGATGGCGAGGCAGAGCTTACAAGGATGTACTCGCAGCGTGTCGCAGGATCGCCTGTGCGAGAGCGCACCGCAGGTGATGGGTTACATCGTGGCCGGAAATTCGGCCAATACGAGCTTAGACACTTTTAGCTGGAAGCTATGATAGCCGCTGTGCCAGCGGCCTCAAGTCGTGGAGCTTCGCCCCACACCCGAGGAAAGGGGGCTGTATCGACTCGCCCCCTTTCCAAACCCCCAGCGACCCCCGACGTAGCCGAAATCCCCGCTGGCTTATGAAGCCAATTGGCTACACTCAGGACTCGCATCCTTGCTCGACCTTTGAGCCTCGACATCCCTGTCTCGGCTACGCCAATTTGCAACAACGCCAGCGGCGGCTCCGAAGGGGTAGCGGTGCAATTCTGTAATGATAGCGTTGCTTGAAGTTGCAGATAGACCCACAGGCATACGCCTAATTCCAGGCACAGGCGGAACTGTGACCTTCCGAGCCAGGGATGGCGAGGCAGAGCTTACAAGGATGTACTCGCAGCGAGTCACAGGATCGCCTGTGCGAGAGCGCACCGCAGGTGATGGGTTACATCGTGGCCGGAAGTTCGGCCAATACTAACTTAGATACTTTTAGCTGGAAGCGATGTTAACCGCTGTGCCAGCGGCTGAAAGTTGTGGTGTAAATGCCTCCTGCGTCAGAGCCTGCGGCGGCTCCGAGGAGAATCGGGGCATTTCTTTTCCAGCCGTGTTGTTTGAAGCTGCTGGCAATGAAGCTTCCCGGTGATTGACAGTATTTCCCCGGTTTGATTAGAATCCGGGCAACTTCAAAGAGGTATCCTTTCATGACACTCTACGCCTCGGATCAGCGAGTGACCCGAGTGTGCTCCGTACATTTGCTTGCGATGAAGCCTTGTCCGGAGCCTAATTAGGAAAGCCTGCGCTTTCTACCCAGTCATCGCCACGGCATTTTTCGGCGCCGCTTCGTAAGGGAAGGGCGCGTTTGCCTTGGCGCAGTCAACGGGGGCCATAGATGAATCTTCATCTGTGGCCCTTTTCGTATCCGCCTTTTGGCGAATTTCAAAGCGAACGGGTGCCGTTCGCTTTTTCTTTTTATACTCTGCATATATTTTCAGGAGACAGTTATGTCACAAAATATCTATGACAATCAGGGCTTTTTTGATGCCTATGCCCAGTTGCCTCGTTCGGTTCACGGCTTGGACGGTGCCCCGGAGTGGCCGGCGCTTAAGGCCATGTTACCGCCACTGAATGGTCGCGCCGTAGTGGATCTCGGTTGTGGCTATGGCTGGTTTTGCCGCGCTGCCAGGGAGTTGGGGGCCGAGTCAGTGCTGGGGATAGATCTCTCAATCAAGATGCTGGCCGAGGCTCGGGCGACAACCCGGGATGAGGCGATTGAATATCGACAAGGGGATCTAGATGGTCTAACTCTGCCATCAAACAGTGTCGATTTGGCATATAGCTCGCTGGCACTGCATTATCTTGCGGATCTTCGGCCCTTGTTTGCGACTCTGTATCAGGCACTGAAACCCGGCGGCAGCTTGGTGTTCAGTACCGAGCATCCTATTTTTACCTGCTCACCGAATCAGGGGTGGCTGGTGGATGAAGCCGGTAAGCGTTACTGGGCAATCAACAGTTACCAGGCTGAAGGTGAGCGCAGTAGCGACTGGTTGGCCAAAGGGGTGATCAAATACCACAGAACCTTAGGCACTACGGTCAATGCCCTGTTGCAGGCAGGATTTGAGTTGTGTGAGCTCAATGAATGGGGCCCTTCAGCAGAGCAGATAGCCGCCAATCCCGCGCTTGCCGAGGAAGCCGAGCGACCAATGCTATTGTTGGTGGCTGCTCAGAAACCCTTGGTGTGATTGCTATTTAAAATAGCAAAACCTCAAGAACCCAAGATAGCGATTAGGGATACTGATGCAATTAGCGGGCATACGCCTATTATTCCTGTGTCGGCAACGCCTTGTCCAAGCGGAAGCTGGCCCCTTCAGGAACTATACTGAACGGGATCCCGTAAGGAGGTTGTTATGCCTAAATTCATCATTGAAAGAGACTTACCTGGGGCCGGAGGTTTATCCGCAGCTGAGTTTCGCGAAATCTCACAAAAGTCCTGTGCCGTGTTGGAAGATATGGGGCCGAAGGTCCAGTGGGTAGAGAGCTTTGTAACCCCGGATAAGGTGTACTGCGTTTACATAGCCCCCAATGAGGCACTGGTGCGTGAACATGCCGAAAGGGGCGGTTTTCCTATCAATGCCGTCAATGAGGTGAGACGTTCAATCGACCCAACGACAGCGGAGTAACTCAAAAGGGGCTTTGCTTGTTCAAAGTCCCTTGTATCCCCAAAGGTATGCCGGATTGTTGCCAACGTTGCCACTTGGCTTGAAGCCATGATAGCCGCTGTGCCAGCGGCCTAAAGTCGTGGTGTTCCACACCACACCGGGCAAGGGGCTTTGCTTGTCCAAAGCCCCTTGCATCCCCAAGGACACCCCGACGTAGCCGAAATCCCCGC
>NZ_KI912441.1:0-13980 GCF_000518445.1 Shewanella sp. 38A_GOM-205m
TAACAGCTGTATAGTGCGCATGCGCGTTTTAGTCATCGGAGGAGTGTAAACGCGCATCGCTATCTCTTTGTATTAGTTAAATATAATAGAGTTTAGCCCGAATATCCCTTGCAGCAAAACGCGCATGCGCGGTTTCCAAACCTATTATCTACCAAAATGGTTTTATATCTTTATGAATTTTAAGTTATTTTTTGTGATGTTGCAGAAATAACGCGCAAAATTATCTCCAAATTTCTGGGCATTTTGTCAAAACCTCAATAATACTGTATAAAAAAACAGTGTCCAGGTGCTCGCAATGACCAGTCCAAGTCCTTTTTTAACTTCTGTTCGGGAAACCATGCGGATGCGCGGTTACAGTGTTAAGACTGAGAAAGCCTATCTCTATTGGATCAAGGCTTTTATTCTATTTCACGATAAACGCCACCCAGAGACTATGGGAACGAACGAAGTTGGCCGTTTTTTGAGTTACATTGCCAACCAACGTAATGTGGCAATCAATACCCAAAAGATGGCGTTGAATGCATTAGTTTACTTATATCACAAGCACTTGCATCAAGAACTTGGCAACTTAGGTTTTCGTTACGCCAGTAAGCAACGACAACTCCCAACAGTATTGCACCCGGATGAAATCAAGCTCATCCTTCAGCAGTTGTGCGGGCGTGACAGGTTGATCATTGAATTACTCTATGGCAGTGGACTCAGAGTATCTGAATGCCTTAGGTTACGGATCCAGGATATTGATCTCGTTCAATTGGCCTTAACCATACGGGACGGTAAAGGACGTAAAGACAGGCAGACGATATTAAGCCAACGCTGTGCATCTCAATTACCTGTGTTTATGGAACAAGCTCATACTTTACAGTCGCGTGATAACGAAAGAGGAATTGGCCCATCTTTACCCTACGCTCTGGAGCGTAAGTATCCCTCTGCATATAGACGTCCGGGATGGATGTTTGTTTTCCCCTCAACGGCCATTAGCCAACACCCTTACACACAGACTATGTGTAGACACCATTTACATCAAAGCGTCATTCGGAAAGCCCTCAGCGCCGCAGTAATCAAGTCAGGTATTGCGAAAAGGGTCACATGCCATACCTTCAGGCATTCCTTCGCGACTCATCTGTTGCAGGCTGGCCGAGACATCAGAAGCGTCCAAGAGCTGTTGGGGCACAATGATCTGAAAACAACCCAAATATACACACATGTGCTTGGCCAGCACTATGCCGGAACTGTAAGCCCTTTAGATCAACTGATTTGAAGTGCCTAGTTAATCATAGCTACTATCTTGATTCGATGAGCAAGCGTTCTACAAAAGCTGAGTAACCCTCATGGCTACCGCACGGGCGCGAATGCTGTTCGTCCCTGAATTCCGCTGAAAACAGAAAAATGCAACAGCTTCCAGCTTAAGTAAAGGCTAAAGATAAGCACCTGAAATAGTTACACAATACTCAGTACTGTTTGTGAAAACAATTAGTCATAGGTCAAGTTTTTGACAAAAGCCATAAAAGCCTGTCTTGGTTATTTTTTACAAAATAATTGGCTGAATTTTGATAGTTTTCCAACAAAAAGCGCCGCTTGCCTGTAAGACTAAGGCAAGCGGCGCTTTTTGTTGGGCTAGTTTCCCCTGAGCTATTTCATCAGAGCCATATCACAGGGCTATTTCACCTGAGGCACCCGCACAGGATCGGCGGGCTGTGGCAGCTTCACCGGCGCAGCAGATTTCAGCTCATCCAAGGCAATAGCGATGGCCTTTTCCAGCTGAGGATCTATGCCTTTGGCTGTGTCCTTGGTCCACTGCTCGACTTCCACATCCGGGGCCACACCTTCGTTCTCTACCCGCCACTGGCCGTCGATACTGAAGAAACCGCTGCGCGGCGCCGTGATATGGCCGCCATCCATCAGGGAAGGAACGCCCCAGATGCCGACCAGGCCACCCCAGGTGCGTTTACCCACCAGCTTGCCCACTTGGTAATAGCGGAACATATAAGGCAGCATGTCGCCGCCCGAGCCGGAGACTTCGTTGATCAGCATCACCTTGGGCCCCCAGATACCGCTGCCCGGGCTGGTCATGGGGTGATCGCCGGCCATCTGGTTATTGAAGTAGCCGTTACGCTCGCGGCGCAGCACATCTATGATGTACTCGGCAATGTAACCGCCGTGGTTGAAGCGCTCATCTATGATCACGCCCTGGCGCTGATTCTGGGCGAAGAAGTAGCGGTTGAAGTAGCTGAAACCGTTCTCACCCGTGTCCGGAACCCAAACATAAGCCAGTTTGCCACCGGAAGCTTCATCCACCCGCTTGCGGTTATCCTCGACCCAGGCGTTACGTCTCAATGCCTGTTCGCTGGCCGTTGGCACCACTGTCACCTCAAAGGCTTTTTTATCGCTGCCATCCGGGCTGATGCTAAGACGGGTCTGTTTACCGAGAGTCCCCTGGAAGGCCTGATAGAAGTTGGCCTTGTTATCCAGCGGCTTGCCGTTGACTGCCAGCAGATACTGGCCCGCCTTGACCTGAGGATAGAGAGCCAGCGGCGCACTGCCTTGGTCCGCCGGATACCAGTTTTCGCCGCGATAGATGCGGCTGAAGCGGTAACCCTTGTCGGTCGCCTCAATATCGGCGCCGAGCAGACCGGTGCGGTTGTCGGCAATTTCCGGCAGATCGCCATCATTGGTAAAGGAGTGGCCCACAGAGGTTTCGGCGCCCATGTTATCGAGCAGATAGGTCATGTCGGCGCCGTGGCGCACGTGGGCGACCAGTGGCTGGAACTCCTTGTATACCGCGTCCCAATCGGCGCCGTGCAGATTACTGACATAGAAGTAATCGCGCTGGAAGCGCCAGGCTTCGCGGAAGATTTGCTGCCATTCGGCCTTGGGATCGATACGGGCCGTCAGCTTGACGTTAAGCGTCTTGGCATCGTCACCCATGGGCGCGGCGCCGGCAAATTGCTGCCAGCTGTCGCCAATTTTCACCAGCAGGCTCTCGCCGTCGTGGCTCAGATGATACTCATCCACATCACCGGCCAGGGTATCGGCCTTACGTTCCTCAGTGCTGTACTTGCGAAGCTCTGTGGTTTCATCCAAATCCTGCATATAGAACAGCTCACCTGGCTTACCGGCACTCAGGCTGTGAATTTTACCGCTCTCCCCCAGAGGCAGCACCCGCTGCGCTATACCGTTGAGATCGATTCGCACCGCAGGCGGCGCATCTGAGCCTTTGGCTTCCTCTTCAGTACCGCTGCCCTCTTCCTCGTCGCTTCTTGGCAGCATGGGCGCCTCGGTGCGGGTATTGAGCAGCATGGTATAGAGGCCGTAAGTCGGGGTGAAGGCAACCGAGGTCATATCCAACCAGGCGGCGTGAGGGCCATAGTCGGTACTGGCGGCAAAATAGAGCTTGTCGCCGGCGCTGTCCCACACTGGGTAACGCACATCGGCCATGCCCTGGGTAATTCTGTTACTCTGATTATTGCGGGTATCGAACAGGTAGAGACTGCGGAAGAAGCTGTCATCCTGCTTGCTGTAAGCCAGATAACGGCTGTCAGGCGACCAGCTGGGAGCCATTTCCCAGTCGGGGTTCACTACCGGCTGGCTGTCGATAACCTGCGCCTTGCCCTTGGACAAGTCTGCCAGCCAAAGTTGCTGGCGCTGATCGCTGAACACCAGCTGTTTATCATCGGGCGACCAGATAAGCCCGCTATAGAAGCCCTTTTCGGCCAGTTTGATCTCTTGCTGCGGCTTGCCGAGTTGATCGGCTATCACCAGGCGATATTCGCCGCTCTTGTCGGAGAACCAGGCCAGCTGTTTGCCGCCGTTGGACCAGGCGGCGCCCACTTCGCGGCTGTCTGAGCTTTCAGTAAGATTACGGGCATCGCCGTGCTCCACGGGCACAGTAAATACATCGCCGCGGGCCACAAACAGGGCGCGCTTACCGGTAGGCGAAATGGCCGCCGACTCTATCTGCTTTTCGACCTCTTCAAAGCGTGGCCGCACCCAGGGGAAATCGGCATGCAGGCTGATGGACAGTGCTTCGCCCTTGTCGTTGGCATTGGTATTAGCCAGCGATTTTTTCACCAGCTCGCCACGGTATTCGTATACCAGAGTGTCGTTATCCAGGGTAAAGCCTTTGACATCGGCATCCCGGTAATGAGTCACCTGCTCCGGCTCGCCGCCCTTGGCCGCGACCCGAAAGATATTGGTGGCCTGGGAGCGGTTGGAGAGGAAATAGATATAGTCGCCGTGCCACTGGGGCTCGAGATCCTGAGTGTTGTCCCAGGGCAGATCTTTTTCCTCCAGGCTATCGAGCGAAATCAACCTGAGCGGCTGATTCTGGCCGCCGCGGTAGTTACGCCAGCCCGGATCCCAAAGACCGGCGCGGCGGTAAACCAGCTGCTTGCCATCGGCAGAGAAACTGCCGTCAAAGGCGCGGTTCATGGGTAAAGGCTTGGGATTGCCGCCCTCGATGGACAAGGTAAACAGCTGCTGCCAGCCTCTTGGGGCATTGGCCCTGCCGGAGCGCAGCAATACCGACTTGCTGTCCGGGCTCCAGCCCACCAGCTGATCCACATCCGGGTGGAAGGTCAGGCGTTTGGGCTCGCCACCGGCAATCGGCAGCAGGTAGATATCCTGATTGCCCTCATAGTCGCCGGTAAAGGCCACCCACTTGCCGTCGGGCGACAGCTTGGGTTGCATCTCCTGCCCCTGAAAGCTGGTGAGGCGCACCGCCTCGCCGCCCTTGAGCGACACTTTCCAGATATCCTTGGCGTAGGCAAACACCAGAGTATCACCGCGAAGATCCGGCTCCCGCAGGAGTTTGGCCTCGGCAGCCAGCAAATTGGGGCTGCCGAGCGCAAGGGCCGTCAGCCAAAAGAGTTTATTGAGCTTCATTCCTGTTCCTTGTATTTGAATACCAGCAAACCTGTGGGGAACCCCCGCCAAAACCGCAACTTAACCAGCGCCATAGCAAAGCTACCCCTGTAACATAACCAGTGGTAAAAAAATACGCAAAAAAGGTTTTGTTTCAACTCATTGCAATACGCCATTCCGGGCAATTGAGACAAAAACACCCAACCTTAAGCAGACCTTAATCTGAGCCGGCCAGAATAATTCCTATCCACCAGCCGGGCCATGAGTTCAACGCCATGAATTCAACGCCCGCTTTTTCAGGCTTTTATTTCGCAGATCTCAGCTGCGACTCTGTCTCAACTCGCACTATGTCACAGGAATTACAATGCCCATTGCAAGCCACCCGCTGAGTTTTCAACACTGGTTCAAACATCATCTGCTGTTGCCGTTATCGGTAGGGCTTGGCGTGCTTATCTTGCTGCACATCACTAATGCCGACCTGCTGCTGGCACAGTGGATGTTGGCATTTGAGGGCACCGACACAGCCTGGCCCTGGCGCCATGCCTTTGTTGCAGACAAACTGCTGCACACAGGAGGACGGGATCTGGTGGTGCTGGCGGCAGTTGTGTTGCTGTCGACCCTGGTATTGAGCAATTTCAAAGCCTCAATGAAGCGCTGGCGCCGGCCCTTGCTGATGTTGTTTATAAGCGCCCTGGCAACCGTGCTTCTGGTGCGTATCGGCAAGAGCATGACCAATGTTGCCTGCCCCTGGGATCTCAGTTTATTTGGTGGCCAGCAGCCTTATCTGCCCTTCCCCATGAGCCTGAGCGTTGACACTGAATTGGGCCAGTGTTTCCCCGGCGGCCACTCCAGCGGCGCCTTTGCCTGGGTGGGACTTTATTATCTGGCGTTGGTCTTGAAGCCGAAATGGCGCTTTAAGTTACTCGGCGCGGTATTGCTGATAGGCGCCGTGTTCAGTCTGTGTCAGGAGTTTCGCGGCGCCCACTTTTTATCGCACGATATCGCCAGCGCCCTTATCGGTTGGACCATGGCGACCTTGAGCTACGGCCTGGCTTATCGCCCCTGGCGAGCGGCAGGATACGCCGGGATTCCGGCGCAAGCACAGACACTGACGCAGATACAGACACAGACAGAAGTCACCCGCTAAAATACGGGGCCTGATTTATTGCCGATAAATCAGGCTCCGTTTCCATAGGCTATTTCACTGAGCTTTTGAATTACGCCTTCTTCACCAGGCTGGAGATCAAGGCCCTGAGCGCCGCCGGTTTAATCATCTTGGCCATATAGTGGTAACCGCGGCGCTCGACATCCTCCACCAGATCCTTGCGGGTGTTGGCGGTGATCAAAATGCCGGGCAGATGTTGCCCATACAGGGCCCTGAGCTCATCCATGGCATCGACGCCGTTTTGGCCCTTATCCAGATGATAATCCGCCAGCATGATATCCGGCGCCACCCCTTTGAGCCCCAGCTTGATCCTGGCATCACTCAGATCCCGGGCGCAGATCACCTCGCACTGCCAGCGACTCAACAGGCTTTCGAGCCCGGCGAGGATAGCCTCTTCGTTGTCGATACACAGCACCTTGACTCCGGCGAGCGGCTGCAACACAGAAGAGATGGCCTTGGGTTGCGGCACGCTGACAGTGGCCCCAAGCGGCACCCGAATGGCAAATACAGAGCCCTTGCCCTGCACCGAAGATACACGGATATCATGCTCCAGCACCTTGCTTATTCTGTCGGCTATCGCCAGCCCAAGCCCCAGGCCGTTGACGCTGTTGGAATGGGGGTTATCCAGGCGCTTGAACTCATGAAATATCTCCCTAAGCTGCCCGGCTTCAATGCCGCAGCCGGTATCCAGCACCTGCACCTCCAGCTCACTGCCGCGGCGGCGACAGCCCATCAGCACCCGCCTGCCCTTGGCATAGCGATAGGCGTTGGTGAGAAAGTTCTGCAGCACCCGCCGCAGCAGTGACGGGTCTGAATTGACCGTCAGGCTGCAGGGCATCATGGCAAAGCGGATCTGGCAGTCTTTGGCCATGGCCTCAAACTCCACCGCCAGGGCGTTGAGCACTTCGGAGATGGCAAAGTCGCGCCGTTTTACCTCCACCATGCCGGAATCCAGCTTGGAGATATCCAAAAGATCGGTCAGCAGTTCACCGGCGGTTTTCAGTGAGCTGTTGACATGGGAGAGGGTCAGTCGCCCTTCCCTGTCCAGCCCGGGATACTGACTCAAAGAGGCGGTAAACAGCCTGGCCGCATTGAGCGGCTGCATTAAGTCATGCCCCACCGCCGCCAGAAAGCGGCTCTTGGAAGCGTTGGCCATCTCCTCCTGGGCCTTGGCCTCGAGCAGCTTGCTGTTGAGCAGTGCCAGCTCATAGGTGCGCTCCTTGACTCTGGCCTCCAGGGTCTCGTTAACCTGCTCCAGCGCCTGTTGCTGCTCACGATATTGGGTAATGTCGGTAAAGGTCATCACAAAACCGCCGTCCGGCATGGGATTCCCTTGAATTTTGATCACCTTGCCATCGCGCCTGCGCCGCTCTGAGCTGTGGGCGGTGCCGTTGCGCATATGCTGTACCCGGCGCTCGACATGCTCATTCACATCCCCCGGGCCGCAGTAGCCGCGGGAGGCATTGAAACGTATCACCTCGCTGATGGACATGCCCGGTTGCAGAAAATCTTCCGGATAGTCGTAAAGCTCTACATAGCGGTAATTCCAGGCCACCAGGTTGAGATCTTTGTCCACCACGCTCATACCCTCGTAGGCGTGTTCTATGGCGGCGCGCAGCATGTCCTGACTGAGAATAATCTTCGACGAGGCCTCATCCACCAGGCTGAAGACTTCATCGAGGGCCAGATCCCGCCCCTGCAACACTGAGTCCATCACCAAAGAGGCGCTGGAAGCCCCCAGCACCCCGGCCAGCATGTGCTCGGTATGGGCAATAAGCTCGGGCGATGCAGTCTTGTGCCAGCTGTCGCTGCGCACCGCATCGGCAGAAAAGCGCGAGAAACTCTCATAGGCCCGGGTCGGGCTGACAAAGCGGCTGGCCAGGATAAGCAAGTCCTGCTGGCTGATGGGGCCTGTCTTGCGATTGCCTGTGTTTTTGAGCTCACCCGGGGTGACAAAGGCGCTGGCCTGAATACGCTCCACCAAGCCGGCGCGCAGCCAGATAGAGCCGCCGATATAGCCAATCAGGTTGGCGCCGAGTGCCAACAGGGTATCGTTGACATTGGGCTTAAGCGCCTTTAACAGTTCAAATTGACCTGCCAGCACGCCTTCCCAAGCGCCCGAGCCCTTGAGCAGCAAAAAGCCCCACAGACCGAAGCCCGCCGCCATGCCGAGAAACACCCCGGCGCGATTGCCATGTTTCCAGTAGAGCCCGCCCACCAAGGCCGGTGCCAACTGGGCAAAGGCACCGAAAGACAGCATACCCAGGTTGGACAGAGAATCACTGCTCTCAAAGCTCAGGTAACTGAAATACCCGAAAGCCAGGATCAGCGCGATGGAGAGACGTCTGGCATAGAGCAGTTGCTGGGAAAACTGGCTGAAGTTCTTGCGGCGGATCTGCCCGGTACGCAAGAGTACCGGCACCAGCCACTCGTTGCTTATCATCACACTGATGGTCACCACAGCCACTATCACCATGCCGGTGGCGGCCGAGAGGGTTCCCAGCAGCGCCACTATCGCCAGCCAAGGTGCGTCCAGCGCCAGCGGCAGATTGATCACATAGGTATCGGCAGAGACACTGTCGCCGAGCAGCACCTTGCCCGCCAGTGCCAGCGGCCCGACAAACAGGCCGAACAGGCCGATATAGAGAGGGAACAACCAGCGCGCCTTGGACAGTGTCTGCTCGCCTTCTGCCTCGACCACCATTACGTGGAACTGGCGCGGCATACAGAGAAAAGCCGCCATGCCGACTATCAGCTCGGGCATCAGTGCTTCGAGCCTTAGATTGGGATTGACTATTACCCCCTTGGCGCTGGCCTGGCTCCAGAGGTCGCCAAAGCCGCCAAATACCCCGAAGACCACTATGCCGCCCACCAACACAAAGGCGGCCAGTTTCACCAAGGATTCAAAGGCGATAGCCAGCATCATCCCCGGATTATGCTCAGTGGCATCCAGTTTGCGGGTGCCGAAGAGGATGGCAAAGATGGCCAGCAGCACGGCGATGATAAGCGCGACTTTGGCGCCATCGAGCGGATCATCCGGGCTTTGGAACAGGCTTAGGCTGAATACCATGGCTTTCAGCTGCAGCGCGATATAGGGCATGATGCCGAACAGGGCAATGAGAGTGATGATCACCGCCAGCGGCTGCGACTTGCCGTAGCGGGCGGCGATAAAGTCGGCCACCGAGGTGATATTTTGCGCCTTGGACACCACCACCATTTTGCGCAGCATGCCAAAGCCCAGGGTAAAAATAATGATGGGGCCGATAAAGATATGCAGATAGGACCAAAAGTCATTGGCCGACTGGCCAACCGTGCCGAGAAAACTCCAGGAAGAGCAATACACCGCCAGGCTGAGGGCGTAGATCCATTTCTGCAACCTGCGGGTGACGCCACTGAACCAACGCTCCGCGCCCCAGGCAAGCAGGAACAGCAAACAGACATAACAGACGGCGATCACCGCCACAAAAAGGGTCAGATTCATAGGGTTCTCTTTATTGTCGCCGCAGCCGTCGGCGACTGTTGTTATCCCGGCTAGATTACACCAGCCAATGGCTTTGATGAACCGCTGCCTTGGTATGCGTTCATGTTCCCTTACTTTGCAGAGGCAGAAACCCGGCGTTTTCAGGCGGCTTTCAATGCCCTGAAAAGCTAAGGAAGGTGCGAACAAGTCCCATGCGTGCTCTGCGTCGGCTTACGGGCATGGATGCAAGGCGTGGTTCGCAGCAAATGGCCTTAGTCCTTTGTAAGAAGCACAACACAGCAGGCAGGCCTGTAAGCCACGCCCTTCGGGGCTTACACAGCAACCGGCTCTCTGCGTTATCCGACTTCGACAGGCCCCGGCATGCCTTCAGTCAGATGCCTTGAACGCCAATTGCTGTGTAAGCCAGAGTGCCGCGAGGACTTATTCACACCTTCCCTAAAAAACGGCGCCGGCTCAAGTACTTCAAGCTGTTCGTTTTAAACGCAATAACCGGTTAATAAATAACATTTTTTCAGAACTAGACCAATGTCTAATAGAGACGGCACCGGCAAGCATCCCATACTTTGGCTCACGCATGACAAAAACAAAGGGAAGCCAAATGAGCACTCAGTCTCTTTATAAAGTGCCCGCAGCAATTGCGGCCAATGCACTGGTAAATGATGAAAAATATAAGAAAATGTACCAGGAGTCCGTGGTTAACCCCGAAGGTTTCTGGCGTGAACATGGAAAACGTATCGACTGGATCAAGCCCTATACCAAAGTCAAGAAAACCTCATTTGACGATCACAATTTGTCGATCAACTGGTTCTACGACGGCACGCTGAATGCCTCGGCCAACTGCCTCGACCGCCATCTGGAGAAACTGGGCGATCAGACCGCCATCATCTGGGAAGGCGATGATGCCAAAGATCAACGCACCCTGAGCTACAGCCAGCTGCACACAGAAGTGTGCAAATTTGCCAACGCCCTCAAAAGCCAGGGCGTGCGCCGGGGTGACGTGGTCACCATGTATATGCCCATGGTGCCGGAAGCCGCCATCGCCATGCTGGCCTGTGCCCGCATCGGCGCCGTGCATTCCGTGGTATTCGGTGGTTTTTCCCCGGATTCCATCGCTTCACGTATCATAGATGGCCGCTCCAAAGTGATTCTGACCGCAGACGAAGGTCTGCGTGGTGGCCGGGCCATCCCACTCAAGCGCAATATCGACGAGGCGCTGGCCCATCCTAATGTCACCACGGTTGAGAAGGTGATAGTGCTCAAACGCACCGGCAATGATATCAACTGGGTCGACGGCCGTGATGTCTGGTGGGAATCGCTGACCGAAACCGCTTCCGAGCATTGCGAAGTGGAAGAGATGGGCGCCGAGGATCCCTTGTTCCTGCTCTACACCTCAGGCTCTACCGGTAACCCCAAGGGTGTACTGCACACCACGGGCGGCTACATGGTGTACGCCTCCATGACCCACGAATATGTGTTCGACTACAAGCAGGGCGAAGTCTACTGGTGCACAGCAGATGTGGGCTGGATCACCGGTCACAGCTATATGATTTACGGCCCGTTGGCCAATGGCGCCACGGTACTTATTCACGAAGGTGTGCCCAACTACCCAAGCCCTGCCCGCCTGGGCGAGATGATTGACCGCCATCAGGTCAACATACTCTACACGGCTCCCACGCTTATCCGCGCCCTGATGGCCGAAGGTAAGGAGCAATTTGACCAGTTTGACGGCAGCTCGCTGCGGATCATGGGCTCTGTGGGCGAACCTATCAACCCTGAGGCCTGGCGCTGGTATCACGAGGTCATAGGTCATGAGCATTGCCCGATTGTCGATACCTGGTGGCAAACCGAAACCGGCGGCATTCTTATCAGTCCGCTGCCCGGTGCAACGGACACCAAGCCTGGCTCGGCCACCCGTCCCTTCTTCGGGGTGCAACCTGCGCTGGTAGACAACATGGGCAATATTCTGGAAGGCGCTACCGAGGGCAACCTGGTGATGCTGGATTCCTGGCCGGGACAGATGCGCACGGTTTACGGTGATCATGAGCGCTTTGCCCTGACCTACTTCAAAACCTTCCGCGGCATGTATTTCACCGGTGACGGTGCCCGCCGTGATGAAGACGGCTACTACTGGATCACCGGCCGGGTCGATGACGTGATTAACGTCTCCGGTCACCGGTTGGGTACCGCCGAGATTGAAAGCGCACTGGTGGCGCACGATCTGGTGGCCGAGGCTGCGGTTGTGGGTTACCCCCATGACATCAAGGGCCAGGGGATCTACGCCTATGTCACGCTGACCAAGGGCATAGAAGCCACCGAAGAGCTGAGACAACAGCTGAGACAATGGGTGCGCAAAGAGATTGGCGCTCTGGCGACCCCGGATCTTATCCAATTCGCCGGCGGCCTGCCCAAGACCCGCTCCGGCAAGATCATGCGCCGCTTCCTGCGCAAGATTGCCGCCAACGAGATAACCAACCTTGGAGATGCATCAACTCTGGCCGACCCAGCCGTGATTGATACTCTGATTGAGTCGCGACTCAACCGTACAGAGTAAAAGCTTACTTCCTCCTATTGCCCCTCCTGGAGGGGCATTTTTTTACTTTCAGCTTGCCCCAGAATCGGCTTAAACGGGTTACCGACGTAAGCCGCTCATACATTTCAGGTACCTCTCCAGTTGACCCCGAAGCATTAACATGTGAAGAATGACTTCTCAAATGTTATCAATGGCATGAATAGCGAATTAGTGTTTGGCAAGCTCAGCGCAACGATAACCAACATAATGGGCCATTGCCTGCTTCTGGCGTTGATGAACCTCTATGACCGGAATTTGCAATGAAGGGGAACCATGTCATTCATTACAGCCCCTAAACCTTTGAGGCAGATTTCACAATTGCCTGATATTTAGGGCCAGAGTAAAAAAGCAAGCCACCCTGAGGTGGCTTGGCTAAGAGTATAAATAGGGAGTCACAAGTAGGGAGTCACAGCTCCCGGTCGCAACAAGGGTTAGAGCACGTATTTGGCCGAGAAGGTGACCCGGTTAAGCTCACCATCTGTGCCATTTTCCCGCTCGTTCTTGGCATACATATACTCTACCCCAAAGGTCAGTGCCTTCACCGGCGAGTAAAGCAGGTTGATATAACCTGAATAGGATTCCTTATTGGCGCTGCCTCCGGTCAGAGACACATCGTTATCGGCGCTGAAAGCGGACAAGGTAAGGCTTGAACGCCACTGCTCGTTCCACCAATGACGATAAGACACAAAGCCTGAGTAGGATTCTATCGCCTGCAGGTCGTTGTTGTTGTCCAGTACCGCGCCATTGGCAAAGTTCAGCGCCACATAGCGGCCCAGGCCTTCGCCATAGGTGGCGGTGAAACGGATATCATCACGGCCCACAGGAATGATCCCGGCCACGCTGGCGCCATAGCCGAGCTCAGTGCTGTCTATATCCTGCTTGGCGATACGGGTCTCAAGCTCGAGCTGCCTCAGCATCCCCATCACAGAGAAACTGGCGCCGCCAGAGGTCTTGAAGTTATAACGGGCGATAAGATCCGGCATCACCCCATTGCCACTGGTGATCCGGCTGCCACCGCCATAGGGAGTAATAGTGGTTTCCGGGTTTTCAATGGCGATTTGAAAGCCACCATTGCTGTATCTCAGCTGCGCCTGACGGGCAAAGGGCGTACCTTCGGTGGCACCGACAAAGTCGAGGTTTTCCGGCAGTGCCCCCGGGTTCATAAAGGTGGTCCAGGTCTGGCCTATGGTCCAGTTGTCATAGCTGATAAAGGCGTGACGAATGCGCGGTGAATAGCTGTTGGATACCCGCTCATCACCATCGGTATGAGTCATGAGGTCCAGCTCAATAAAGCCGGTGAGAGTATGGCCGTCGAGATCTGTTACCGTCTTGAAGTTAAAACGGGTTTCCCGCGCCTGGAAGTCGGTCACCTGATTGCCGTTGCCATCTACCCCATAGATGGCGCCGGGCACATAGAACTGGCGTGAGACGTTGTTGGAGTCGGGGGCGCCATTACTGTAATCGCTGAACATGATATCGGCCTTGAGATAGCCGCCAAACTGTACGTCAGTCTTTTCCAATACCGATGCCTGAGCCGTCCCCAAACCACCCAGAGCCAGAAGGGTTGCAGCACACACCCCGGTGAGTCTTGCTTGTTTCATCTTGGATTGTCTCCTTGTTGTTATGCCAATCCATCCGGCAAAAAACACAACAGCCAAGACAGATTGAGAAAGCAAGAAGCACTATCCGATGTTTAACAGAATTGAAACATTGGCAATAGGTCTATGAGACAAAAGTAGAAAAGTATTGGCTAAATTAGCTTGGATATTAAAGCGAATCGACTGAAGCTGGATATTGGTGAGCTTGGCGTTTTCAAGCGGAGTTCTGGATGGTGGGTCGTGAAGGATTCGAACCTTCGACCAATTGGTTAAAAGCCAACTGCTCTACCGACTGAGCTAACGACCC